>LSNW01000031.1 GCA_001566965.1 Methylothermaceae bacteria B42
GTGGGTCCGGTGGTATGAAGGGGTTTATGGCTGGAGTGCCGGCCTGGATTCCTTTGCGCCGGAATTTGAAACTTACTGGATGAACTTCCTGTACATTGAAATTGTGCTGGAAGTGGTGACAGCCTCGGTGCTGTGGGGTTATCTGTGGAAGACCCGTGACCGCAATCTGGATGCCTTGGCGCCGCGTGAAGAACTGCGTCGCAACTTCACCCATTTGATCTGGCTGGTGGCATATGCCTGGGCCATTTACTGGGGTGCGAGCTACTTCACCGAGCAAGATGGTACTTGGCATCAAACGATTGTTCGTGACACGGACTTCACGCCGAGCCACATCATCGAGTTCTACCTGAGCTATCCGATCTACATCATCACTGGCTTTGCGTCATTCATTTATGCCCACACCCGTCTTCCTTATTTTGCGAAGAAAGGGTTGTCCTTGGCATATTTGATCACCGTGGTAGGTCCTTTCATGATTCTGCCGAATGTTGGTTTGAATGAATGGGGCCACACCTTCTGGTTTATGGAAGAGCTGTTTGTAGCGCCATTGCACTATGGTTTTGTCTTCTTTGGCTGGTTCGCGCTGGCTATTTTGGGCTTGCTGCTGCAAGTATTTGCCAGCTTCCTGAACCTGATTGGCAAAGACCTGTGCGGTGATGTCTACGACGCAGCGGTAGCTCGCGTAGGCGAAGACCAAGCAGTTTGGGCAGAATAAACCAAACCGAACAGCTTCCAAAGCTCTAACACTAACGAAAAAGCCACGGTTCTTTAGGAACCGTGGCTTTTTATATTCCATTCCAAATAAACATTCTTACCCCAAAGCTGCCCTCAATTCCGGAAGCGCAATTTCCTGGGAAGAAGCATCCTCTTGATCCTCTAGTTCATAAAGTCTCACATTCTTCCAGTTTTTGAACAGGCTATCGTCAAAATACTTGTCATTGTCTATAGCGTATTCGTAAGACTTACGGAACAAAACCGCGGTTCGATACGCATGCAACTCCTCATCTGCGGTAATGGTTTCCACATTGCCCACTTGAAAGGTCTTATTCCGGGGCGTGCCATCCTTGATCCAAAAAACCGTATAACACAGATAGCTTTTGTCTTTGCGCTTATCGTATTTGATGGTTCTTGAAACACCGGTTATCCCGGTAGAGATTTTATTTCGGGGAGTTTTCATGAATCGGGTGCGGCTACCTTTTAAAATCACCAACATCTGATCCCGCCAATCTATCGCCGCTTTCAGGGACTTTTTCTTGCCGCCCCATAATTTGTGGGAAAAATAGCGGCTTCTCTCTACCCCGCGTCGGACAATACGGACCTGATATCCAAAAGGATCTGGCTCGGTAATGTGTTTATGTTCAGCCATTGCTTCCAACCTTGCTGTTTGATGATAATTAGTTGAATGAAGACACTCAGTTTTGATGATAACCCTTCGTTCATTTTTCATTCATTTATTGTGAGACCAATCTTACATAACTTTAAGGCCTTTTGTAAACAAAGAAATACAGAAAATGCTCATCTGTTAATATGAGAATGTTTCACACTATTTCCTTCAAACTACGCTTGATTTGGAAACTTCCGAATTTGTGGGCTATGATCATCGCCTAAATTAGGATTCAATCACATCACCTCTATGCTCAGTAAATTGATTTATTTTTGCCTGGCAGCCCTCAGCCTGTCCCCGGTCACGGCATATGCGGATGATCTGCTAGATATCTACCAACTCGCACTGCAAAACGACCCCACTTTCCGCGCAGCGCAGGCAAGCTTGCGAGCAGGTTTGGAGGAAAAAAATCTCGGCAGAGCGGGCCTTCTACCCAAGGTGGATATCAAAGCCGGGTTAACCTTTACCCGTACAGAGAACTTGGGACAGTTTCCCATTGGCGGGGTCACTGTTCCCAATAACACGAAAAGCAATCGAAAAACCAAAAACTGGGGCGCCAGCCTCAATCAACCCATTTTCGATCTGACCGCCTGGTTCCGGTTTCAACGGGGTCAACAGCTCACTCAAAAAGCCCAAGTGCAATTTGCCGCCGACCAGCAATCCCTCATTCTGCGCGTCGTGGAAGCCTATATCGAAGTTTTGCGGGCCCGTGCCAACCTAGGCGCTTCAACAGCACAGGAAATCGCCACAAAGCGGCAATTGGACCAAACCCGGCAACGCTTTGACGTGGGACTGGCGGCCATCACCGATGTCCGGGAAGCGGAAGCCGCCCATGACCTCGCCCTTGCCAATCGACTGGCCGATGAAGGCGCGTTGCAAGTCGCCAAGGAACAGCTCTCTGTATTGACAGGGCGGCAGCATTCGCAGTTGGCCGTGCTCAAAGAAGACTATCCTGTTGCCAAACCAGAGCCATTGAACCTGGATAAATGGATTCAGTTCGCACAACAACATAACTACGACATTAAAGTCGCCGAGTATGGCCAAAAAGCAGCTTTACAGGCGGCCCGGGCAGCGGGCGCCGAACACTTCCCCAAAATAAACGTCAACGCCGGATTCGACCAAACCCATTCTGATATCGAACGAAACAACACCATAAGAGATAATGTTGAAAACCTTGAAATCGACACCACCGAGGGCACTGTTTCCCTGAATCTGAACATGCCCTTGTTTGCCGGCGGCGGCATCAGCGCCGCCCGGCGCAAGGCCTATGCCGAATATGATAAGGCCAATGAAGAATATCTGGGTGCCAAACGCAACACCATTCAAGATACCCGGGCCCAATATATCAATGTCATGACCAGCATCGCCCGGGTCAATGCCGGCAAGAAGGCGGTCATCTCCAGCCGGGCATCCCTGGAAGCCACCGAAGCGGGCTATGAAGTGGGCACCCGCAACATTGTCGATGTTCTGGATGCAGTCAGAACCCTGCATTCCGCCATCAAGGATTACGCCAACGCAAGGTTGGATTACGTTTTGGCCAATCTCCGCCTCAAACGCAGGGCTGGGACTTTGAGCCCTGAAGATCTGATTCAATTGAATCAATGGCTGACCGATGCCGCCACTCAGGAAAATGCCATTTCATCCGCCAAAGAAGCGTCTCGAGCTACTCATTTACCAAAACTGGACTGAGAACATTTATCGGATTAGGAAAACGCCTATTATTCTTGAAGCCCGCTTTTGGATTCCGAGTCTTCCTCCTGCTTTCGCGGGAGTTCGCCCGGAATGGCGGAAAGAGTAAAACTCAGGATATAGGTAAACCTCAGCGTCGCTGTCATTCCCGCGAAAGCGGGAATCCATAACCCGCTGAAGAAAACTACTGGATTTAAAGATACCACTTCAGCTCACCCGGAATGACGAACAAATCAATGATTCCAAGTCTGATTTAAACCTAAAAAAACAGGGAGTGCAAAAGAGCCGCCCATGAAAAGACAAATTGTAATTTTCATCATTCTCCTAGCGGCCTTGATTGCAATCGGCATCGGCTGGTGGCGTTACCGGCAAAACCATGGAGCCATCACGGAACTCAAGCTATATGGCAACATCGATATCCGGGAAGTGGATCTGGCCATCAATGCCTCGGAACGGCTGGCAAAAGTCTTATTCTGGGAAGGTGATAAGGTCGAACGCGGACAACTCATGGCGGAGCTGGAATTAGAGCGCTTTCAGGCGGAAGTGGAACGCCTCAGGGCTGAAGTCGCCGCACAACAAGCCCTGGTGCAAAAGCTGAAAAATGGCAGCCGCCCCCAGGAAATCCGCCAGGCCCGAGACCTTCTGGAAGAAGCCAAAGCCGAAGAAACCATCGCTTGGCTCACTTATAAAAGGCTGAAAAAACTCCTGCCCCGCAAGCTCGTCTCCAAGGAAGACGTGGACAATGCCAAAGCTGCCGCCCAAGCCGCCACTGCCCGCCGCAAGAATGCCGAAGAAGCGCTGAGCTTGGCGATTGAAGGCCCCCGGAAAGAGGATATCGCCGCGGCCAAAGCCCGGTTGGTTGCCTTGCGCGCCCAACTGGCCCTGGCGCAACACGATTTGGAAGACGCCCATTTATATGCCCCGGCCGACGGTGTCATTCGCGACCGCATATTGGAACCTGGCGACATGGCAACCCCGCAGCGTCCTGTTTATACTTTGGCCCTCACCGATCCTCTGTGGGCCCGGGTCTATGTTTCCGAACCCGATTTGGGCAAAATCCGTCCCGGCATGGTCGCCGAAATCAAAACCGACAGTTTCCCGGATAAACGCTATCGCGGCTGGGTCGGCTATATTTCCCCCACCGCCGAATTCACGCCCAAGACGGTACAGACCGAAGAATTACGCACCCACCTGGTGTATCAAGTGCGGGTCTATGCTTGTAATCCTCAGGGAGAACTGCGCCTCGGTATGCCAGTAACCGTTACCGTCCCACTGGGTAGTGAGGCAAAAATCGAAGCCTTGCCCTGCCGACAGCAAACGTCTGCCGTTCGTGAGCACTGAATCCGCTGTCTGGATCGACGGTATCCAGAAAACCTTCCCTGGCAATATCACGGCGCTGGATCATTTTAGCGCTAAATTAGCAAAGGCCACGGTTACCGGCCTGATTGGCCCGGATGGCGCCGGTAAAAGCACCCTGATTCGACTAATCGCTGGCCTGCTAATCCCAGATCAAGGCCGGATTAGCGTCTTTGGCCTCGATGCAACCCAGCAAGCGCAAAAAGTCCAAGCGCAGTTGGGATATATGCCGCAACGCTTCGGGCTTTATGAGGACTTGACGGTCCAGGAAAATCTCGATCTTTACGCGGATCTGCAAGGCCTGCCAGTGGCACGAAGGGCCGAGCGCTACCAATCGCTCCTGCCTATGACCGGGCTGCAACCATTTACCGCCCGGCTGGCCGGACGTTTATCCGGGGGCATGAAACAAAAGCTGGGACTGGCCTGCGTCTTGGTCGGCAATCCCCGCCTATTGCTGCTCGATGAACCTACTGTGGGCGTGGATCCCGTGTCCCGGCGGGAATTGTGGGAAATTATCTATAGCCAAGTCAAAAGCCATGGACTGACAGTGCTATTGAGCACAGCCTATCTGGATGAAGCCCAGCGCTGTCAGGAGGTCATTCTTATTCACCAGGGCCGCCTGCTTGGACAAGCACCCCCCGAGCAATTCAGCCAGCAAATGACAGGAAGGGTCTACCTCGCCCGCGCTTCCGGCCTGCACAAACGCAAACTGCAACGGCAGTTGGCGGCCCATCCCGAAATCCTCGATACTGTCATTCAAGGAGATTGGGTTCGCCTGGTCACGGCACAAACCAGTTCCCCCAAGCTGGAAGATCATAAACATGCCGAATTAGTACCCGCCCCGCCAAGACTGGAAGACTATTTTGTCGCCACTCTGGCGCAGCATGTGACGGCATCCAGTAGCGCCGAACTCATTCTCCCTAAACGGCCGCAAACAGACGATGGCAAACCAGTTATTATGGTGGAACAACTCAAACGCCGGTTTGGTGATTTTTATGCGGTCAAGGGCATCAGCTTTGAAGTCAGGCGGGGGGAGGTCTTTGGTCTCTTAGGCGCCAACGGCGCGGGTAAAACCACCACCTTCCGGATGCTGTGCGGCCTGCTGCCCGTCAGCGAGGGACAGGCCCTGGTGGCCGGGGTGGATATGCGCAAGGCGCCTGCCAAGGCCCGGGCCCGGCTTGGCTACATGGCGCAAAAGTTTTCCCTTTATGGCCAATTGAGCGCCGGTGAGAATTTGAAATTTTTCAGCGGGGTCTATGGTCTCGTCAAGCAGGAACGGCAACAAAGAATCGGCTGGGCCGTCGAGGCTTTCGAACTGGCTCCCTACCTTCGCCAGCGGGCAATTGACCTTCCCCTCGGTTACAAGCAGCGCCTCGCCATGGCCTGCGCCCTGCTCCATCAGCCAGAGATCTTATTTCTCGACGAACCAACTTCCGGCGTCGATCCCTTGGCCCGGCGTGAGTTTTGGATGCGTATCAATGCGCTGGCCGAGCAAGGAGTCACTGTCCTGGTCACCACCCATTTTATGGAAGAAGCCGAATATTGTGACCGGATCGTGATTATGCAAGCCGGGACGATTTTAGCTGCGGGAACCCCCGAAGCAATTCGCCAACACGCCCGTACCCCGGATCTTCCCCATCCAACCTTGGAAGATGCTTTCATTCGCCTGCTGGAAACTGAAACCCCTGCCGCAAACTAATATGACCAACAACCACCGCATCCGCGCCTTGATCCGCAAAGAATTCATCCAAGTGATTCGCGACCCGTCCAGTATTGCCATCGCTTTCGTATTACCGGTGATCTTACTGCTGCTGTTTGGCTATGGCGTATCCCTCGATGCCAAACGGGTGCCTTTGGCACTGGTGGTAGAACAGCCCAGTCCTGAGGCCACCAGCTTCACCAGCAGCTTTTATCACTCTGAGTATTTTATCCCCATACCAGCCGCCACCATGCCCGTAGCCGAATCACTGCTGATGTCCGGCGATGCCCGCGGCATCGTGCGTCTGCGGGAAAATTTCGTCCGCCGTCTCAAAGGAGGTGAAGGCGCCCCGATTCAGCTTATTGTCAATGGCATAGACGCCAACACCGCCCGCTTGGTGGAAGGGTATGTCACCGGCACTTGGATCCAGTGGTTGACACGCCGTTCGCAAGTCACCCGAACCGCCTTGACGCAGCCCATCGAGATCCAGCAGCGCATTTGGTTCAACGCCGGGGTCGAGAGCCGCAACTTCCTGGTTCCGGGATTGATCGCCGTGATCATGACTTTGATTGGCGCCTTGCTGACCTCCCTGGTGGTGGCAAGAGAATGGGAACGGGGCACCATGGAGGCGTTGATGTCGACGCCGGTGACCATGGGTGAAATTCTACTCGGCAAGATCATCCCCTATTTCCTGCTGGGAACCGGTGGCCTGTTGCTCTCGGTGGCGATGGCGGTGTGGCTGTTCGACGTGCCTCTACGCGGCTCGTTCTGGCTTTTGTGGTTGGGATCGTCGTTGTTTTTATTGGTGGCGCTGGGCATGGGGCTGTTGATCTC
The DNA here is from genome assembly GCA_001566965.1 of Methylothermaceae bacteria B42. NCBI lineage: Bacteria > Pseudomonadati > Pseudomonadota > Gammaproteobacteria > Methylococcales > Methylothermaceae > Methylothermaceae bacteria B42. The sequence goes on from LSNW01000031.1 coordinate 6,960, forward strand.
CACTATCGCCAAAAATCAGTTTGTCGCTGGACAAATCGCCATTATCGTCACCTTCTTGCCCGCGTTTATTCTCTCTGGATTTATCTTCGAAATTCGCAGCATGCCCACGTTTATTCAATGGATCACGCACTTGGTGCCAGCGCGCTATTATGTCGCCATCTTGCAAACGGTGTTTCTCGCCGGCGATATCTGGCCGATTCTCTGGCCCAATCTCCTGGCATTGGTGATCATGGCTGCTTTCTTTCTGGGGAGAACCCGGCAAATCTCGCGCAAACGCCTGGAGTGAGCATGATTCAACGCATCTGGCATCTGATCATCAAGGAATTTCTGGCCCTGCTCAAGGACAAACGCAGCCGCTTCGTGGTCATCGTCCCCCCGCTGGTGCAGCTTATGGTATTCGGTTATGCCGCCACCTTCGATCTCAACGACATTCCTTATGCCCTCTACAACGAAGACCGGGGGGAATTGTCACAACAAGTACTGGCCAGATTACGCGGTTCCACCATATTTACCGAGGTCAGGGAAATCAGGCGTGACCGCGACATCGCCCCCCTGATTGACCACCGCCAGGTGCTGTTTGTGATCCACTTCGGGCCCCGTTTCAGCGAACGCCAGGCCCGTGGCGGCACCGCGCCCATTCAGATTCTCATCGATGGACGCAATTCCAACACTGCCCTGATTACCTTGGGCTATTTGCGCACCATTCTGGCGGATTTCAACCTCCAGTGGCTGCAAAGACAGGGGCAAGCTTCGCCGCCGGCATTTCTGGAAACCCGGGCTTGGTTCAATGAATCACTGCAAAGCCGCTGGTTCATCGTTCCCGGCATCGTTGCCCTCTTGACCTTGGTGGTCACCATGGTGACCACGGCCTTGACGGTGGCGCGGGAGCGGGAACAAGGCACCTTCGACCAGCTCCTGGTCACCCCCATCACCCCCTTCGAGATTCTGATGGGCAAATCCATCCCGCCATTTATCATCGGTTTATTAGAAGGCAGCCTGATTGTGGCGGTGGCTATCTTTTGGTTTGAAGTGCCCTTTCGTGGCACTTGGTGGATTCTTTATACCGGCATGTCACTCTATTTACTCGCCGCCATCGGCGTGGGCCTGATGATCTCATCTCTGTCCGTCACTCAGCAACAAGGGCTGCTGGGGGCGTTTCTGTTTATTGTCCCGGCGGTGATTCTTTCCGGTTTCGCCACCCCCATCGAAAACATGCCCGAATTCGTGCAGGCGATAACCTATCTCGACCCGATGCGTTACTTTCTCGTCATTGTCCGCAGCACTTTCCTGGCCGACAGCCCCTTCACCATTCTTTGGCCCCAGTTCTGGCCGATGGCTCTGATCGGCCTTTTCAACCTCGCCCTCGCCGCGTGGCTGTTCCGTCACCGGCTGTATTAATCGATCAAAATTTTTCAACTGCTTGGCAGTAATTGAAGCACCAAAGCCACCCCACCCTCGAATAAAATTTGCGCGCCAATGGCGGCCAGCAACAACCCCATAATCCGGATCATGATATTCAGTCCGGTAACGCCCAGTGCTCTGCCAATGGGCTCCGCCAAATGCAAGGCCAGCCAAACCAATACCGCAACCCCTGCCACGCACAAACTCAACCAAAGGCGATCTATCCACGCATGGATTTGATGGGCAATGACAATGACCAAACTGATCGCTCCTGGACCCGCCATCAATGGAATGCCCAATGGCACCACGGCAATACTTTCCTGACTGGCTGCCTCCTCGGCTTCATCCTCGGTATGAGCCGCATGACTTTGGCGGGCATGGAGCATGGCAATCGCCATCAGTAAAATCAGCAAGCCGCCGCCTACCCGGAAGGCCGCCACACTGATACCAAAGAATTTCAATATCTCATCGCCAATCCAGACTGACGTGAGCAAGACCAGAAATACCGTCAAGGCCGCTTTGCGGGCAATCGCCGCTCTTTCAGTATGCCCGCGCTCTCCAGCCAGAGCCAGGAAGACGGGCACGGCCCCCAAGGGATTGACAATGGCCAGCATGCCGATAAAAGCCTGCAAATAATAGCTATAGCTTTCCATTGGCTTATATGGGATAACGCTGGTGCAATTGGGGGATTTCCACTGGCGATGGTTGTAACATCCCGGCCAAGGTGGTGATGGCGTCATTTTCCCCATGGACCAAAAAAGTCTTTTCGGGCCTGCCGGTATGACGATGCCATTCCACTAATTCCGATTGCCCGGCGTGGGCGGAAAAACCGCCAATGGTATAAATTTTAGCCTTTACCTGAATTTCCTTGCCGAAAATGTGTACGGTTTTTGCCCCGTCAATAATGGCCCTGGCCAAAGTGCCACGGGCGGCATAGCCGACAAAGATCACGCTGCACTCCGGCCTGGCCAAATTATGCTTGAGATGGTGACGAACCCGGCCGCCGGTGCACATGCCAGAACCCGCCATGATAACAGCCCCGGCATGAATTTGATTCAGGCGCATGGATTCGGCGGTTTCCCGGGTAAAGTGGAGCTCGGGCAGAGCAAAAGGATCACTCCCTTCGCGAAAGATAGCGCAAGCCTCCCGGTCATAACATTCCGGGTGGCGGCGAAAGATTTCCGTGGCGGAAATCGCCATGGGCGAATCCAGAAACACCGGCAGATAGCGGGGAATCTTTCTTTGTTCGATGCCTTCCCGGAGAAAGTAAAGAATCTCCTGGGCCCGTTCCAGGGCAAACGTGGGAATAATGACATTACCGCCCCGATCCAAGGTGTCAAGAATCCCTTCGTAGAGTTCTGCCACCGACGGAGGCACGGGTTTGTGGTTGCGGTTGCCGTAGGTACTCTCCATCACGACGACATCGGCTTTAGGCGGTCGGGCGGGATCACGTAATATGGGCCTGCCTTTGTTGCCCAAGTCTCCCGAAAATAGCACCTTCAAACGCCGTTCACCCTCATGGAGTTGCAGCAAAACAGACGCTGACCCAAGGATATGCCCAGCATCAATGAATGTCGCCCGGATACCCTTGGCGATGGCGGTCGGCTTATTGTAGTCCGTCCGCCGGCCGAAATAATCCAAAGCGTCAAAGACATCTAGCATGGTATATAGCGGTTCGAAGGTTTCCTTACCGCCGGCGATTCTGGCTTTGTGGGTTTTGCGCCGCGCCTCTTCTTCCGCCAAATGGGCGGCGTCCATCATCACCAACTTGGCCAAATCCCGGGTGGCGCCAGTGGTAATAATTTCCCCCCTAAAGCCCCGCTTTACCAATAATGGCAAACGGCCGCAGTGATCCAGATGGGCATGGGTAAGCAGGACGAAATCAATGCTTTCGGGATCGAAGCCGAAGGGCTCGGCATTTTCCTCTTCCAACTCTCGGCTGCCCTGGTACATGCCGCAATCAATCAAAAGCCTTTTCCCCGCCACCTCGAGTAAATGGCAGGAACCGGTGACTCCGCCTGCGGCACCATGAAACGCAATATGCATTTAATTCTCCCTCAACCCCTGAATGGTTTTATCGTTACGCCGGAGGAGACAAGATACCATGATCTTAAGCAGGGTTCCCAGTTACGGTTTGAGAAAAACTTGTAAGATCATCGGCAAAGACAGAGTCTCGAGTCAATGAAAGTTGACTCAGTCATTTATGGCCAAAGATAAAATTCCAAGCCCCTTCAAGCAGGGTAAGGATAAAGGCGTCAGTCAATACTTATTAGCCAGAAGGAAAATCTATTCGACAATAAATTGAATGAGCAGGATCCCCCTTATTTTCGATGCCTTGGGCTAATTTTACTAACGGCCCACAATAGCTGAAAGTTGAAGCATATAGGCGTGCTTGGGTGAAGGTCACCCTTCCACCCGGTAAGTTGAAGCGGTCAGTTGATAACGTTTTAACTTTAAGTATACGGCGCGCGTCGTTAAACCCATTGATGCCGCAATTTCCGGCACGTTTCCCCGGTGGCGTTTTAACGCCTCGACAAGAAAAGACTTTTCCGCGCTTTCCAATGCTTGCTTCTTTAACAATGGCCATTCTTTAACGGCGGAATCTTCGGCTTCCAATTCAAGATGATTCAACTCCGGCCCTTCGGCGAAAAGAAAGCTGCGTTCTAATACATTTTCAAGTTCACGAACGTTGCCTGGCCAGGAGTATTGCCGGATTTTCTGCATTACCTCCCGGCTGACACCATTGATATTCCGCCCATATCTCTTATTCAAACGCTGTAAGATCAGCTGAACTAACGCGGGTAGATCTTCTTGACGTTGATTCAGAGGGGGGATAGCCAACCGGATCACATGAATCCGGTAATACAAGTCTTCCCTAAATAAACCCGCCTCAACAAGTTTTGATAAATCTTGATGGGTCGCGGCAATAATTCTGACATTCACGGCGATCACACGTTTGCCGCCAACACGTTCGATTTCCCCTTCCTGCAGCACCCGCAGCAACCGCACCTGAGCCTGTTGTGACAAAGAATCCACCTCGTCAAGAAACAAAGTGCCGCCTTCGGCCCGTTCGAAGACACCTTGATGGACATCAATTGCACCGGTAAACGCCCCCTTTTCATGGCCAAAAAGTGTGCTTTCAATCAAAGTTTCAGGAATAGCGCCACAGTTTATTGCAATAAAAGGGCGGTCAGCCCTATGGCTCATGGCGTGAATGGCATGAGCAACCAACTCCTTTCCCACCCCTGTATCTCCCTGAACCAGCACTGTAGCATCGGTGGGAGCAATTTTTTGAATCGCTTTGAGTACTTTCCGCATCGGCACGGAATCAGCGACGATAGTCGGCCTTGCGATTATTTCGTCTTTGCGCCCGCGTTTGCCGCCGCTTTGTAGCCATAATTTGTGCAATTGCTCATCAATTTGAGACTGCAGGGCATCAATCTCTTCCCGCTCTTTTTCCGCCACCTCTGGAGCTAGATATTCCCGTCCTGGTTGTTCTTGAGCATAATCCCGATCTAAGTGAATGCACACTCTGCAGTGACTATTCCCCTGGGCAATACACTCGCTGATATGCACCTTTGCATAGCCAAAATTGCGGGCAGCAATGCCTCCAAAAACACTAGAAGTCATGCGGCAAAGTTCCGGGAAATTTTTCACGCCTTCGCCAAAGGGACAGCGGGTATTAACGACACGGACGCTTTTTGAGTCACTGGAATCAAGAGAAAAGTTGCCGCCGATATGGTTTTTCAAACTAAGAATCAAATCCACGTATCGTTCGACGTCCAATGGCGCCTGCAAGGAAAAGTCATTGCGATACGTTTCTTCAAAAAAACGTCCTGCACTATGAGCAATATGTTCAATATACTCTCCCTTTGCCCCACCATGCTGTTCGCATGCGTGGAGCAATTCCAGGACAAAGGTTTGCAGGAAGTAAATGGGATTCAAAGCTGAAAAAGCAGGCATTTTCATGATTTATAAAAAAGAAAATTAATTTCACACAAATGAAATTATATTTCACAACCTATTGAGATGTCGATTGGTAAGTGACGTGTTTCGTAGGATTAGGCGCACATTAAAGTTTGGCATGAGAATTGCTCATTCATTAATGTCATTGTTCATTAAACAAAGAGGTCACTATGTCAGAACAAGAACGCCCTCCCTTAGATCCCCATCCTTTAAGTGAATACGTTGCATGGGCAGGAAAACGCAACCGCGACCCCATCCTTGAACTGATGAAAACAAAATTCACTTGGGAATCGGGAGAAATACTAGAACTGGCAAGCGGCAGCGGCATGCATATCAATTATTTTGCTCCCCATTTTCCACATTTAACCTTTCAGCCGTCTGACCGAAACGAAGAAACTTTTACCCACATCAAACAGCTACGAAATGACAGTACGAATCATAATATTAAAGATCCGATTGTTCTCGATTTAACCGATGCCTCGACTTGGCCGACCCAAGGCAATTATCGGGCAATGTTCTGCATCAATATTTTTCAGGTGGCGCCAATCAGTATTGCCGAAGGCATGATGGCCTGTGCTTCCCGCCTATTAACCGATGATGGTTTCTTGATGATCTACGGACCGTTCATGTTGGAGGGGACATTTACTACGGAATCCAATGAACAATTTCACCGTACATTGCGTTCGGCAGGCGTGGAAGAATGGGGCTTGAAAGATATCGCAGATTTACGCAGCGCTGCTAATAGACATGGGCTTCAACTGGCTCAACAAATCGATATGCCGGCCAATAACTTTTCGCTTGTCTTTAGTCGCTAACCATGCCGGAACAATCATCCGCGGCAGTTGTTGTTGGCGTGGGCCCCGCCCGGGGCCTAGGCGCTAGTCTGGCTAAACGTTTCGCCCGTGAGGGGTTGACGGTTTTTATCGCCGGACGCACCCAACCAAAACTATTAACCGTGGCCGACCAGATCAATGCCTCAGGCGGCACTGCTATTCCAATCACAATTGATGCCACACAAGAGGCTCAAGTACGAACGCTTTTTGAAACAGTCGAAACCCATGGCTTAATTCCGGAATTAGTTACCTGCACTGTAGACTACAACCAAAAAGCGCCTCTGTTACAGACAGACTGCTCGACTTTTAAGCACTTATGGCAGGCCAATTGCCTGGCAGCTTTTTTGGTAGGAAAAGAAGCCGCGAAACGAATGGTTAAGGAGGAGCGCGGGACCATTATCTTTACCGGTGCCAGCGCTTCGCTCAGAGCGCGCCCGCCTTTTACTGCCTTTGCCTGCGCCAAATTCGCCCTGAGAGCACTTGCCCAGGGAATGGCAAAAGAGTTTGGTCCTCAAGGCATTCATGTGGCCCACGTCATCATCGACGGAATAATCAACGGCGAACGGGCTCACAAGCAATTCCCAGATCTTGTGCGAAATAAAGACGACGACGCAATGCTCAGCCTTGAGGCAATTGCAGATGCTTATTGGTATTTGCATACTCAATCACCCACCGCATGGACCCAAGAACTTGATCTTAGACCGTTTAAGGAGGCATTTTGAAAACATACTGGCATCTTGAAGGAGAATATTTTGAAACCTGCAACTGTCAAGTCGCCTGTCCTTGCATATGGCTTAACCCCCCTTCTGAGGGAGAATGCAAATTACTCGTGGCCTGGCACATTAATGAAGGTCACCTTGAACAGACAAAGCTGAATGACCTGAATGTAGCCTTGGCCTGTTATGCTCCCGGGAATATGAAAGATGGGCAATGGCAAGCTGCCTTGTATATTGACCAACAAGCAGATAATGATCAATGCCATGCCTTGGAACGGATCTATAGCGGTCAAGAGGGCGGACAACCGGCATTACTCATGGATTTTGTCTCGGAAATTTTGGGCAGTTTTCGGGCCAGAATAACCTTTGAGGCGAACGGCAAATATCGTCACATGGTGATCGAAGGCGTTGCTGAGGTAGAAATAGAAGGTATTGAAGGAATTAATGGAGGTGTCCCAAAAATTGAAAATCCTCCGTTATGTGTGGTTCCAAGCCACCCATCTTCGGTCGCCCGCTCGCGCCTTCACAGTTATCAAGATCAAGGGTTTCACTGGCAATTTACGGGACGCAATGGTTTTTATTCCTCTTTTACCTACCATCCTTAAATGATGGAAACGATCATTATGCATATCGATTTGCTTCCACTTGCTTTAGTTTGGATTGTGATGATGAGTGTAATGATGATGCCTTCAAGTTTGCCGGTGATTTCGCTATTTCACCAGGTATCGCTCAAACGACATCAAAACGCACAGTGGTTGTCGCTGAATTTTATGTTGGGATATTTTGGAATATGGCTCGTGTTCAGCCTGATTCTTGCTATCTTGCAATGGGGCATTCAACGCAGTGTATTGTTGTCCTTCACTTCGTTGGAACAACAAAGATTCGCGGCTGGGCTTTTCATCATTGCGGGGCTCTATCAATTATCCTGGTGGAAAAATGCATGCTTAACAAGATGCCGCACCCCCTTGGGATTCATCATGAACTCCTGGCAGAAGGGATGGAACGGGGCAATTTCCATGGGCTTCAAATACGGCTTGATTTGTTTGGGTTGTTGTTGGGCATTGATGTTGTTGATGCTTGGAATCGGCACTATGAGCCTAATTGGAATGCTTATAATTACGGCGCTGGTGACGGCAGAAAAACTCCTGCCAGTAAATCCGAGGTATATTTCAGGCATTAGCGGTATTTTTTTACTAATCTGGGCTGGATATTTGTTGAGCATGGGATCAAACCGATTTCCAGTTTAGTCACGGCATGCTTGACGGTTGCAAGATGGCAACCAAGTAAAAAACGGCGATCTTTTCATTCCGCAAGGCACCTTATACTGAAAACAACCATCGACAGCCAGCCAATTCCTCTTGGCACACCGTAGCCAAACAATCTATAAAGGGACAATTTCCTATGGTGTTTCAGGGAGGGATCCTCCACAATGCGCCCTATGATTTTGAGCCGGTTTGATTTGAGAACCCGAGTCAGCATGATGATTGCTATAATCCTGGCGGTCATCGTCTGTATCGGCTGTTTTCTGGTGATCCGGCACGTGCGCGAGTCGGTGGCGCGGGAAACCCAATCCGCCCTGCAACTGGCCCGGGAAATGGTGGAAACGAATCGCCCCGCCGACAACCAGACGGATCCCTGGACCAGCCTGAAGAAACGATTTAACCAAGCCAGGCACGTGCGGCTTTATATCCTGCAAGGCGAGCAATCTCTGCCGCTGCCTGCGCACAATACCATTGAGGGGGTTCCCCGCTGGTTTTCCCGGCTGGTTCATCCATCGCCCATGGTGATACGGCAAAATATTCCTTTAGCCAACGGAAATCAGCTTCGGGTTGCCTTAGTGGCCCATCCGGAAGACGAAATTGTCGAAGCCTGGGAAGAAACCCGCGTATTTCTGGGCTTGATTTTGCTGCTGGCAGGCGGCACCTTCGCCGCGTTGTATTGGGTGCTGGGACGGGCATTCGAGCCCGTCAACGCGGTATTGGAGGGGCTGGTGGCTCTGGAAAGGGAAGATTATGGACACCGCTTGCCGGAATTTTCCCAACCGGAATGGAACCGCATCGCCACGGCATTTAATCACTGCGCCGGCGTCCTGGAACAGACCCGGGCCAAAAACCGCGGGCTCACCCGCCAGCTCCTGAAGGTGGAAGAAGAAGAAAGGCGGGCACTGGCGCGGGAACTTCACGACGAGCTGGGGCAGGTGCTCAGCGCCATCAAAATGATGGCATTGGGCATCAAACAGCACCGGGAACCGGATCAGGCCATTCAAGCAGCCGCCTTGATAAGCGAACAGGTGGACCATCTTTTCAATGTCATCCGTACCATGATCCACAAACTCCGTCCCCTAATGCTGGACGATCTTGGCCTGGCGGCCTCCATCGATACCCTGGTAAGCAACTGGTCCCAACACCACCCCGATATCAGGATTCAGCATCATTGCGCCAGGGAAGTGGATACTTTCCCCCCCGAGCAACAAATACACGCCTACCGCATCGTTCAGGAATCGCTGACCAATGTTTTCAAACACGCCCAGGCAAAAAACGTCAGGCTCGAACTGAATGTCGTCCAATTTGATATTCCCCGCCGCAGTTGGCTTGAAATCCGGATTGAAGACGATGGCCGGGGCGCGGCGCTGGAAACCTCCAGCGGCTATGGGCTCATCGGCATGCAAGAACGGGTGGAAAGCCTGAACGGGCGGTTTGAATGCACCACCGCGCCGGGACAGGGTTTTCACCTGCGGGTTTTATTACCCTTTGAAGAGGCACAAGGCGATGACCATCCGCGTCATGCTTGCCGATGATCACGCCGTAGTCCGGGCCGGCTACCGGTTTCTGCTGGACCAGAGCGACAACATCGAAATTGTCACCGAAGCGGATGACAGCAATTCAGCCTATCAGGAATATTTCGCCCACCAGCCCGATGTGCTGGTGCTCGATTTATCCCTGCCCGGCGCCGGGGGATTATCGGTCATCCGCCGGATTGTCGCCCGCGATAAAAACGCCAAGATCCTGGTTTTCACCATGCACGAAGAAGTCCTCTACGCCCAACGGGCCTTGGAAGCCGGCGCCAAGGGCTACATCAGTAAAAACTCCGACCCCACCATCTTGCCGGAAGCCATTGAAAAAATCGCCCAGGGACAAAGCTATGTGCTGGAAACCATCGCCCAACAACTGGTACTCCATTACGCCCGCGGCGATGACGGTAAAAACCCCATACTTGTCCTGACCCAACGCGAATTCGAAGTCTTCTGCCTCGCCATCCGCGGCCAGACCATTCACGACATCGCCGGCAATCTCCACATCAGCCAAAAAACCGCCGCCAATTACATTACCCAAATCAAAAAGAAGCTGGAGGTCAATACCGTGGCAGAACTGGTGCGGTTGGCTTATATGTACGAGGTGACGTAGAAATCGGGGTGACCGGAAATCAATTTCAAATGGTGGCAGTGATAATCAAACCGAATCTCCTTGAGGAACACACAACAGTCAGTGTTGCCTGGTGTTCACTCTGCCCCAGGGCTTTATGCGCATCCGCCACTTCGGCTTTCTCGCCAACCGCTGCCGGAAAACCAAGCTGGCCAGAATCCGTGCCTGCCTGGCATCCAAAGAAACAAGCGATGAACCCGGCCAGCTCGAGTTGGACAGCAGACAATCGGAAATGGGGCATTCTCAAGCACCCATCTGCCCACATTGTAAAGCCGGTCATCTGATTGCGGTAACTGAAATCGCCCCGAGGCGCATCGAATATGGTTGACTGATCTCGCGCTGAAACAAAAGGCCCGAACCGGGAGTGACCCATCGGGGTTTGCCATCCCCCTCGGCCTGAAGATGGGAAAACAGCTAAAAATCACTCTATGCGCCTTGTTGAACGAGAAAAATCCTTGTGGGAAACGCCGATCTGCCCGATCAAACTATCCCGCTCACCCAGATTGACGGCAAAAAGTCAACAATTTCCTTCGACAATCTATCCCTGCCACAATACAATCCCCTATAAATAGCAAGCCGTGTTGACGGCATAGTCCAACAGACATGTATCTGCCATGCTGCGCACGGCAGATACAATGCTTATATGTTATGCATCGAAAGGAAATTCGGAAACTGTGGCAATACCTGACTATCAATCACTAATGCTCCCAGTTCTTAAATTGGCGGCTGACGGACGTGAACATAAATTTAGCCAAGCCGTTGAAGCATTGGCAGATGAATTCCGTCTTTCAACGGAAGAAAGAAATGAACTACTTCCAAGTGGTAGTCAAGCCGTCTTCAATAATCGTGTAGGTTGGGCACGATCCTATCTCAAACAGGCAGGATTACTCTCATCGCCAAGACGAGGCTTTTTTAAAATCACTGAGAGAGGCCTTGATTTACTCGCAACTAATCCAGAGAAGATTGATAATTCAATACTTGAACAATATCCTGAGTTTATTGCATTTAAGAACAGAAGAAGAGAAAATAGCGAAACTGAAAAACAATCAGAAACATTCACGGAGGAAGATTCCACTCTAACACCTGAAGATGCTCTTGCGGCCGCGTATCAGAAACTCCGCTCCGCACTTGAAATCGAAATTTTAAGTGCCATAAAGGAGGCATCCCCGTCTTTTTTTGAGCGTTTAGTGGTCGATCTCCTTGTAAAAATGGGTTATGGCGGCAACCGTCAAGATGCTGGGAAGGCACTTGGTAAAAGCGGTGACAACGGAATCGACGGCATTATCAATGAAGACCGGCTTGGATTAGACGTTATTTATATACAAGCTAAACGCTGGGAGGGTTCCGTTGGTCGTCCTGAAATACAAAAATTTGCCGGTGCCCTCCAAGGACAACGAGCCAAAAAAGGCGTATTTATTACAACATCATCATTCACCAATGAAGCAAAAGAATATGCTTCACTCATTGAATCAAAGATCATTTTGATTGATGGAGAACATCTTTCAAAGTTAATGGTGGAACACAATGTCGGCGTCTCAACGGTAGGCCAGTATGAAGTTAAAAAACTGGATTCCGACTACTTCGATAATGAATAATGCATAACCATCGGCTGCAGGTGTCGGCAAATAGCGCGGCGGCTTTTGATAGTCAGTACCCCGCAGAAGGCTCAGTGGCATTAGAAGGTTGGTTGCCCCGCATATTTGCCGCACCTGAGCCGTAACGTTATGTTTTTAGGGGCAAATTTGAAGTTCGGATTTCTAATAGATAGGAAGGAGTTTAAGTGTAGCGGCTTTTCTATCGAGGCTGTTGCTGACTACGATGAAATCCTTAACTGTTTTTACGACTCTGTTAGCGTGAGTAATGGCTGGGTGTATGGTCCGGAAAAAGAATTAGAAAAGAGCTCTAGAGAAAAAAGAAAATTTAAGCATCGTGGCCCTATAAATTGCAGTAGCTTCTATCGAATGGCTGCAACCCATGAAATTAAATCAAATACAGATGATGAAGATTACCTAAGATTTCTGATATTAGGCTATGGTTTCTTGCAAGGCTTATATCTAATACCTGAAGGGTATTCCTATCTAGGACGAATACCATATGAGCCTGGTAAATTGAATGGATTGCTCCTTGTCGGGGATGACTATGTTAATGGCATGGAAATAATAAATAGTTTCTATAAATCGTCAAATATTGAAAAAAGAAACCAGATGTTTTCCTCTATTCATTGGTTTTTGATAGGTCAGTCATACAATTTTGAATGGGACAGGTTTGATGCTCAGTACAAAGTACTAGATGGAATATATAGGCTGTCAGGAGTAAATGCCCCTAATCATGCTAGCCGGCCTGTCGAGCTTGCAAATAAATACGGCATTGCTTTACCCAAATGGGCGGAACTAGACTCTACAGGAAAAAGTAGCGAGTTAAGCAAACATAGAAATGAATTGGTTCACGAGGCAAAATATGGCGGGCATCCAATTGGATATTCACACCCATCAGAAAACTATTCACTGGAATTTACTTCTTTTAACACTAAGTTAATAGCCGCAGCGCTTGGAATAAAAACACCTTATTTACAGGCAGACCCAACAAATAGATGTCAGTGGGCATGGGATATAAAAACATAACATCTATATGCCCGCCTCTTGTCAATAGGCAAGACGAGTTTTTCTCCGAAATAATCGGATTTTTAAAATATACGCTTTGTCGTTTCTGCTGCCTTAACTTTTCCTTATTGCGTCAGGCTGTGCCTGCGCACACAAATTTGACAGGATCAAATTTGGACAGCAAGCTGCCCGAAGGGTGAGCACCAGGGATGCCGCCATGAATGGCTTTCTTAGACAAAGCATGGCCCAGAATAAACTTGATCTCTTCCCGGGCAAAGATCCGCCAACCAGTACCAGGAGAACATGCATTCGGCGCCTACCACCAAGTCCCCACGAAACGGTTTGATCGCCTTGAGGAAGGGTTTCGGCTTGGCCGGGAGATTACTATGCAAGACAATCTCGCCGGCGGGATTCAAAATGCATAAGTACAGAGTTTTGATATGCAAATCAACGCCACAGACATGTTGATGGGTTTGGGTGTAAAATCTCATTTGATCGCCTCCTCTGTTTGATGCATTGACATCGTACACTTCATTCGAAGCTTGGATAGTGGCTAGTCCACTAAGCCCGTTTACCAGGGGAGGCGGTCATGAATAAGAATCAAGGCGCTTCGCCTGACTGCGGTTCCGCTGGCGCTCCACTGCAGCAGGTGAACTTGTTGTTGGCTGTAGTAGGAAAAAAAATTCTAAATCCCAAAAATCAACAGTTTTGCAATCATCAAAGTCCGAAAAGTTGGGTGCCATCCATTGGCTTTGGGAGGACAAGCGGTTCAATCCCAAGTCAGCGGTAAAATTGAATTCACCGGTTTTCCGCAAAGGGTAGCTCGGCGGTGGGTCACTTCGCCATTGGGCTTGAGGTGGAGGGTGGTTCTTTAAAACCGCCGTGCCAAGCGGAATGGCCCTTGAAGAAAAACCAACGCTTTGGCGGGGGTAGTTTCCGCAAGCAATCAATAAAAGCGGGGTTTCTTTCAAGGTTATCAAAAACATTCATGCCTTTACAGGAATCGAACGCCGGCGAAGAAGAAAAAAGCGGGTCTATCAAACCTCATTGCCAAGCAATCAAATCATGTGGTATATCCCTTCGGCAGGCGCTGGCAGAGCAATTGGGTAAATGATAGTTGTCCGCCAGCCAACATCTATATTACCTGATCGCAAAAAGCGGCGTTTCGCTTCGTTCCATTAAGTTTTTGCGTCATGTAAATTAATCGTTATATGAAATAATGAAAAACACTCTCAGAATCAATAGAGAATATTGGCCCGAAGTCACAGACACGCCACATTTTATCGTCAAACTAAATTACGAAGGTTGTAAAATAGAATTTGATGATATCTATTTTGATAAAATGGATGAGATTATTTCTCAATTGGAAATCCTAAATAAAAAAAGAACAGGGTCTGTAGAACTACAAGGTGGATTTAGATTCAATACCGTTATTGAGAAAAAAGAGACAGGGGCTTGTTAGTTTATCTTTGTTACCGAATCATCGGGGGAGTTTCCAGGAAAATTACATTTAGAAGGTTTTTTTTCAATCAATGGCGAAGATTCAGGTCTATTCATTAACTCTTTAATTAATCTGTTCAGAGATGGTAAAGAGTTTATCGTATAACAAGCGCATCCTGCGGGCGCATGAAACGCACCGCATGGTGAAAGATGTTAGCACGGGGAAGGAATATGAGCGAAAGCAATCTATATTATGCAGGTACAGAAACCCCGGTTCTCCCTGGGGACAAAATAAGGATAAGACGCATTTTAAGGCCAGATGTATATGCAACAGTTACTTATATACCGGGAATAAATAAATTTAACCCTGAAATGGGGAATGACCAATGGTCATATAAAATAGATAACGGTGATTATTATGTCGTAGGCTATGATCCGCTAAATAAAAATTATACAAGTAAAAAAATAAGTTTATCTGCTCGCGCAAACAAAAAAGATCACGAAAAATATAAATCATTTTCGATCCCACCGGAAGTAGAAAGCGATTCATCTATTCTTGGTGAGTTACTATGGCTTTTCGGTCTATCGGTAATTATATTTTTGGTTATATTTGTTTTCAAAGTTATTCTATGAATAGTGACTTGAGCTCAAAAAGCAGCAAGTGCACTCAAGCGCTAGGTATAGGCGCATTGGAAAAAAATGACTAGAAACCCTGGTTATCTAAATTGATATATAAAGCAGATTCTTCTGCCTCTCGTGAATAAAGATGGATTCGCATTATATAAACCAAAGGTTTATGCGGGTAAAAGTGCCTTTCGTTGATACGATCTCATTTCAATTAAGCCGGCATGGAACCAGGTTCTTTCATATCCACTACTACAAAAAATTGATTGCATATCCGTTTTTAGATATCAACCCGTACACAGTCGGTAACCGGTTGTCAAATAATCGCCTTAATGGGGACGAAACTGAGTGGTGCGAAATTAGGTAAGAATAGGCAAAATTAGCCATAGAGAGTGTTGCAAATGCATACAACAAGACAATAAGGCCGTGGTTTAGCTCAGTTAGCACGATACCTGAGCCTATTTTTGAAATTGTTTCGCAGCATAACAAAAAGAACTTTCCTCCTTGGAAAGTGCTGTTGCCTTAGCTGAAGGTGTAAAGCGTGATCGCGCTTGGTGGATATGCAGTGACCTAGTAAAGGAGAAAGCAGATAAAGAAATGATGACGAAAAAGGGGCATGCAGGCAGTGTCTGGATGCGGAAAAAGCAGAAAATTATTATGAGATGAAAACTGACATGGCAAGATATAGTGAAATACTAGCTCAATTACACAAACCAATTTCGGAGGTAGAAAGTGTTGATGCGCTTCTCAGGCGCTGGAGAAATCAGAACCTTGAAAAGTTTAAACTACCAAAATCTGTTGCTCAGCAATAGTATCAACTTGGATTGCCAAACCCGCCGCTCCCTAACGGTCGCTCTGGGTTTGTCAGCCGGTTGCGCAGGTCGTTAGGCAATACAAAAATGAAAGCAACGTTAATAGAAACTGAAGGTTATGGATTAAAAGCGGTCATTGAGATCGATGGCAGACGATTGAATGTCATGGATGACATCTCTTTACCTGGGAAGTCTGCGGAATCCGGAACTGAATTTGACATTGAGTTATCGCCGATGTGTTTGGGAGACCAAACATGGGATGAAATGTTTAAAGGCAATCCAGAAAAGAAAATGGATATTGAACCGCTTAACGGATGGAAGTACATGGCGTTTGGGAAAATCGCACAAATAAATCCGGTGATAGTAGATTGTGGAATACTCAAGCTTAGGGACGTGATCCATACCCGTGATGACTGGTGCATAGGGAAGTATGTCGCAATAAATATCAACAGATTGGATGCGATAGCGCGCTAAGAACAAAGGGTGCACAACGAATAAGGTTAGGTAGTGATCGCGAAGCGAGCCTCGACCTGAACCGTTTATTGGAAGAAGCCGCTTCTGCCGCGAAGCGGCTTCTTCCAACAATAACGTCAACGCGGACTGCCCAAAGCTGGGCTGCTCTTTCCTCGCTATGGCAAGCCGGTTACGTTTATCGTTAGGCATAGAAAGTCAGATAGTCGCTATAAATGGCAAAAAAGAAAAAGCTAAGCAATCCATTTTCCACCGGAGGCAGTGCTCATTTTGAAGCCCACGTGCAATGAAAACCTCCCATCGATAATATCTATAACGAACCAAATGGGTTATTGACGGAATCAGTTAAAACGCAAAACTATTAAATAATATTCTGTCGTCAAAAGGCAACACCTATCGTATTGATATTTAATAGTATTCTGCCTGCAGACCACTTATTTTTTTGTTGACTGACCACAAACAGAAGAGTATATATAAAAATAACTTTTCTTAACTACTTAAACAAAAAAGGAGTAATAAGGATGGATAATTTGAAGAAAACACGCTTTTCATTGAAAGTCTTAACTAGCGCTATGCTTTCTGCACTGACATTGACTATCTCCGGTTGTAGCAAGGAAGAAAACCAAGATAAGGTTTCATCAACCATGGAACAAACCACAGACGCCATTCAATCTAATGCTGCTGACGCTTACGATAGCGCCAAACAAACCGCCGAGGGGATCGGAGAAAAAAGTTCTGAGATGATTGGCGCTGCGGGCGACAAGCTTGCCGAAGCGGGCGAAAGCACCATGGATGCGACTAAAGATATCGCTGGATCCATTGCAGATAAAGCTCAACAAGCCAAAGAATCCGCATCTGAAGGACTGGCAAACCTGGGTGAATCTGCCCAATCGGCCGCTCAATCAGCACAAGAAACGGTTGCAGATGCCGCAAGTAATACAGCAGATAAAGCGGCTGCGGGACTGTCTAATCTAAAAGAAAGCGCCCAATCAGCGGCGGGCGCCGCGACAGAAACCGTTGCGGATACGGCTGGCGCGGTAACTGACAAAGCAAAATCTGTTGCTGGAAATGTTTCCGAAACCGCTGGCCAAGCTGCAGATTCAGCAAAAGCTGCTGCTGCGGCTGGAATGGCGGGCATGGGGGCTGCTGCTCAATCGGCGGCGAGCACAACTTCCGAAGCCTCCGCCAATTTGGCTGAAACCTCGAAATCCGCCGCAAGAAAAGCAGCTGAAACTGTAGAACAAGCAAAAGATATGGCAGCCGCTGAACTATCGGGAACCGGCGATGCTGCCCAAGCTGCCCTACAAAAAATGGCTGGCGTTGAAACTTTTGAATATGCCTTGCCCGATGGCCGGAAAATTGAAATACCCACCGGTACTACTTTGGAATCTTTTGCCAAAAACCTCCAAAGCGGCGCTTTTCCAGAAGGAGAGAACCTGCTCGCAGACCGTACTACCTTCCCGACCGGTTCTGCACAACTTTCCCAGGAAGCCCAAGCTCGACTAGATGCATTGGCAGAGATACTGAAAAGCCATCCCGAACTTAAAGTAACGGTTAAGGGTTACACAGACAATACGGGCGATGAAGCCATCAACCAAAAACTCGCGGAGGCTAGAGCCAAGGCAGTAAAAGAAGCATTGATTGCCCGGGGCATTTCTCCCGAGCGTATCATCACGGAAGGTTTGAGCACAGCTGAACCCGTTGCTTCCAACGCCACTGCAGAAGGAAGAAGCCAGAATCGCCGGGTAGATATTTTAGTTAGCCGGTAAATCTATGCCTTACCAAGGCTAACGTTCTTGGTAAAAACGAAAAACACTACTTTGTATAAAATGGTCAGGTATCAGATGATGCTTGGCCATTTTTATGGCCTTTTATTTTTAATTCAGGGACAGTGAAAAGCTTAGCATTTCTTTTCAAATAGAAGGATGGGGCTTAGTAATCTTGATGGTGCTGATTTAAATGCATAGGGAACGGGGGCGTTCTGCCGATGGTTGCGTTATTGTAGGAAATGGCTTTACCGTGAATCGGGTTTAAGCATTTATTGGGCGGTGTGAACAGTGGTATGCGCAAAAAGCCTTATCATTTTGCCTAAAAGCAAAAGCATAGCGCCATTAAAAAAGACTTCTGTATCTAGCATACAGAAGTCTTTTCCAGTTTGAACCAATAAAACTACTTAGCAAAAGCGCCCTTAAGAGAAGTAATTAACCTTAAGAAGCTACCCTTTTGCTACGCCCAGCCGCAATCAAGCCAAGCACAGCAGAACCAAACAACCATACCGCCCCAGGAATAGGAATTGCAGTTACATCCAACGCAACAAACTTCTTTTCGATGAATGCAATATCAGGTTTTACCGTAGTGACAGCAGCCAGTAGGTTTTCCAAAGTAAGTACAGTTTTAGACGTTGTCAATCCGGAAAGGTCAAGATTCGCCGTCGCTTCCCAAGGAGAGATTGAGAGACCTGTGGGACTAAAACCTGCAGTTGGCTCAATCGCATCAAAAAGCGCTCCAGCCCGAAGCTGGCCAGTAACGGAGACTTCGTTGACGCCGCCACCAATATTATACTTCATGTAATCACCGCTCTCTTCAAGAGAAGCGTTTAACAGGTTTTGCCCGGTTAAACTTTCCACAGTGATGGTGATAGTTTCATTGGTAAGAGCAGCCCCAGCGCCATTTATAGATTCTGCTTTAAAATCGGTTGGCAGCAGTTTCAGGGTATCTCCATCGACAAATGCCGTTCCAAACAAACCAACATCATCGCTAATAGTGTACTTGACAGTATCACCAACAAACACGCCTGCTTGCGCAGTGCTGCCGACTACGACAATTGCTCCTAGAACGATCCCCTTGGCTATTCTATTAATTTTCATTTGCATCCCTCCAAATTACACGCACCCATGAGTGACTGGCATCATCAGATTTAGAATAATCTAGATGCCTTTTTACCTTAATTTACAAAAAAGGTCAATATTTTTTGATCATTTCGCAAAATCAAGCACCTAACCAAATAAATTCAATAAGTTACCATATTTTTCATCCACCAACTCTCCCAGAACTTTTCAAAAATCTTATTTCCAACATCTATCATCATTCCTTTTCTCATTTTTTTATTAAATTTGCTTTATCCCTGCCCATTTCGCTTTCTTTGTTGCGCCCAGATTGTCCCCGCCATTCCATTCAGAGGTTCAAGCGGTACAAGGATGTGCCATCAATATCTATTATGCTGGCAATGGATTTTGCACTAGAAAAGAAAATGGCACTTTTCGTTTTTTTTGTGCTGAGAAATCATCGATGAATTACTCAGCATTTCCTAAACCTTCAAACTGGATTGCTTGCCGGAGGCGGATTCGGGTAAATTTTTTGCCCGGTACTCACACAAATCCCGGATCACGCATTCGCCGCACTTGGGATTACGGGCGGTGCAAACATATCTGCCATGCAGAATCAGCAGGTGGTGGGCGTCTTTCTTGAACTCCTTTGGGGTCCAGCGGTTAAGTTTTTCCTCCACCTCCCGGACTGTCTTTCCAGGGGCTAAGCCTGTGCGGTTACATACCCTGAAAATGTGGGTATCGACAGCAATGGCAGGCTCCCCGAAAGCGGTGTTCAAAATGACATTGGCGGTCTTACGGCCTACGCCCGGCAATGCTTCCAGTTCTTTGCGGGTGCGGGGAACCTTCCCACCATGTTTGTCAATCAGTTGTTGGCAAAGGCGGATGATATGACGGGCTTTGCTGTTATATAACCCAATATGGCGGATATAGCGTCTAAGCCCCTCCTCTCCCAGAGCCAGGATTTTCTCGGGAGTATTGGCTATTTTGAAAAGTTTTTCTGTTGCTTGATTGACGCTTTTATCGGTGGCTTGAGCGGAGAGGACAACAGCAATAAGCAACTCAAATGGTGTTTGGTATCGAAGTTCCGTCGTCGGGTTTGGAATGGCCTTGGCCAAACGTTCGTAAATCTGCCGGCGTTTCAGTTGATTCATGGATTCAAGAATGTTTCCGCCGCAAGGCTTCTCTCTTAGCCGCCAATCGCGCTTTACGTTGTTGCTCCAGCCTGGACAGGCGCTGTTGCCGATTTTGGTAACGACGCTTGGTCACCTGTTTGCGATGCGCTAATTGTTCGTCGGTCTTAGGCATGAATTCGTCAGGGGTAGGCACCATCTCAATACAATCCACAGGACAGGGCGGCAAACACAACTTACAACCGATGCACTCAAAAGCCAAGACAGTATGCATTTGATTTGGCGCGCCAATAATGGCATCCACAGGACAAGCTTCCAGGCATCGGGCGCAACCGATACATCGGGACTCATCGATTAATGCAACCAGAGAAAACTTTCCTTTGGGGGAGGAGGACAAAACAGCAGCGCTTATTTTACCCGCATTCCTGGCTGTGCCCCCTCGTCGGGAGAGAGCAAATAAAGTTCATCGCCACCGGGGCCGGCAGCCAGCACCATGCCTTCCGAAACCCCAAACCGCATTTTCCTGGGCTTGAGGTTGGCGACCATCACTGTCAGGCGCCCTTCCAGGTTTTCCGGATCGTAGGCGGCCTTGATGCCGGCAAACACGGTACGGGTCTCACCGCCCAGATCCAAGGTCAATTGCAGGAGCTTTTCCGCCCCGTCCACATGGGCAGCTTTGACAATCCGGGCGATTCGCAAATCAATTTTGGCAAAATCCTTATAATCAATGAGATCGGCAATCGGTTCCGCTGCCAATGGGCCGCTGGCAACCGCCGGTTCCAGACTCTCTTTGGAAGCCTCCACCATGGCGCCGATTTTGTCTGGATCCACCCGGGTCAATAGGGGCTTGAAATCATTAATCCGGTGATTGAGAAGCGGGTCAGTGGAGATATCCGGCCAGGATTGGGAAGGTATATTCAGAAAGGCTTCTGACTCGCCAGCCAGGGAAGGCACGACCGGCTTCAAATAGGTAACCAGCAAGCGGAACAAATTGAGCCCTTGCGTGCAAATAGCCTGTAAATCCCCTTCCCTGCCTGATTCTTTGGCAATCACCCAAGGTTTATTTTCATCAATATACTGGTTGGCAATATCTGCCAGAGCCATGATTTCCCGCATTGCCTTGCCGAATTCGCGCGCCTCATAAAGCGCGGCAATTTCATCACCCGCACCAAGGAAACGGCCGAACAAATCCAGATCGGGCAGCGAAGGAGAGAGCTTCCCCTCGAAACGTTTCTTGATAAATCCGGCACAGCGGCTGGCGATATTCACGACTTTGCCCACCAAGTCCGAATTGACCCGCTGGGTAAAATCGTCAAAATTCAGATCAAGGTCTTCCACCCCCGCCCCCAGCTTGGCGGCGAAATAATAACGCAGATATTGTGGATCAAGATGATCTAAATAGGTGCGTGCCTTGATGAAGGTGCCACGGGATTTGGACATCTTCTCGCCGTTGACGGTCAAAAACCCGTGGGCGTACACAGCGTTCGGGGTCCTGAAACCTGATCCATGAAGCATGGCCGGCCAAAACAGCGCGTGGAAATAGATGATATCCTTGCCGATAAAATGATAAAGCTCAGCGGTGCTTTCCGCTCCCCAGTACTCATCGAAATTTAGTCCCTTCTCAGCACATAGATGTTTGAAGCTGGCCATATAACCAATGGGGGCGTCCAGCCAGACATAAAAATACTTACCCGGCGCATCGGGGATCTCAAAGCCAAAATAAGGGGCATCGCGGGTGATATCCCAGTCCCTGAGCCCAGATTGCAGCCATTCATCCACTTTGTGCGCGACTTCCGGTTGTAAGTGGCCTTTTTGATGCACCCAGTCTTTTAAAAATCCCTTGAAATCCGATAGTTTGAAAAAATAATGCAGGGTTTCCTTTTCCACCGGCTTGGCGCCTGATACCGCGGAAACCGGATTTTTCAATTCGGTGGGAGAATAAGTCGCACCACACACTTCGCAGCTATCGCCATATTGGTCCTTTGCGCCGCAACGGGGACACTCTCCTTTAATAAAGCGATCCGGCAAAAACATATTTTTCACTGGATCGTACAATTGAGTGATTGTGCGCGCTTCAATATGCCCGGCTTCCTTGAGGCGCTGATAGATCAAGCTAGCCAACTCCCTGTTTTCCGGAGAATGAGTGCTGTAATAACAATCAAACCCGATGTCAAAACCGGCAAAATCCTCCTGGTGTTGCTGGCGCACTTGCTCGATGAGCGCCTCCGGCGTGATCCCCTCTTGCTGGGCCTTGAGCATAATCGGAGTGCCGTGGGTATCATCAGCGCAAACATACCAGCAAATGGCGAGCTGCATTTTTTGAAAACGTACCCAGATATCCGTTTGAATGTATTCCACCAGGTGACCCAAATGAATGGGGCCATTGGCATAGGGCAAGGCGCTGGTGACCAGTATTTTACGGTGTGCAGCTTGTGGCATGGTTGCGCGGATACTCAATAGGAAAGTCAGTGGAACCGCTATTTTAGCTTAAATAATGATAAAGTATTAAATCCCTTGGCACTTTTAGAGACATCATGGAAACAGCACTTACCGTTACCCGGGGACACCCTTTGCCCTTAGGGGCTCATTCAGTGGAAAGGGGCATTAATTTTTCCGTATTCAGCCGCCACGCCACCCGGGTTTGGCTGCTCTTGTTCGATAATCATCATGCCCTTGATCCAAAGGGATATTTTGAGCTGGATCCCACCGTTCATCGCACAGGAGACCTTTGGCACGCTTGCATCAAAGGCGCTAAACCTGGCATGTGCTATGTCTTCCAGGCCGATGGCCCTTTTGAACCACAACAAGGACACCGCTTCAACCGCCACCGGGCGCTTCTGGATCCCTATGCCGTCGTATTAACTGAAGTGGAAAATTGGGATTTTTCCATTCACTGCGATCAATGGCTGGAACAGCATCCCGGGGAAGAAATTCCAAAAGTGCAATACCGCGTCAAAGGCATGATCCCCCAGGAAGACGACTTTGATTGGGGAAACGACCGCCCCTTGAAAACCCCTTGGCCAGAAACCGTGATTTATGAAACCCATGTCCGCGGCCTGACGATACACCCGTCTTCCTGTGCCCGCTATCCCGGAACCTTTCTGGGAGTTATCGAAAAAATTCCATATTTTAAAAAGTTGGGTATCACCGCCATCGAATTCATGCCTCTGCAACAATTCAATCCCCATGAGCTACAGCGCAGCAATCCGCTAACTGGGGAACCCCTGGTGAATTATTGGGGTTACAGCACCGTAGCCTTCTTTGCGCCCCATGCTCAATACAGCACAGGCCGTAAAGTCGGTGGCCAGCTCACCGAGTTCAAAGCCATGGTCAAGGCCTTACACGAAGCGGGAATAGAAGTGCTGCTGGACGTGGTATTCAACCATACCGCGGAAGGCAACGAATCTGGCCCCACATTAAATTTCAAGGGACTGGATAATAAAATCTATTACCTACTGGAAGACGAGGACAAAAGCCGTTACAAAAATTACTCAGGTTGCGGTAATACGCTGAACTGTAACCATCCGGTAGTGCGCAATTATATTCTTGAATGCCTCCGGTATTGGGTGACCGAAATGCACGTGGATGGCTTCCGCTTCGACCTGGCCTCTATTTTGGGGCGGGATCCCAGCGGCCGCTTGGTACCCAACCCCCCTTTATTGGAATCCATTGCTGAAGACCCCATCTTGCGGGGCGTCAAACTGATAGCCGAAGCCTGGGATGCCGGCGGCGCTTATCAGGTGGGTTTTTTCCCGGGAGAGCGCTGGTCTGAATGGAACGGCCATTTCCGCGATGATGTCAGGCGTTTCTGGCGAGGTGATGAAGGCTTGGCAGGGCCCTTGGCGACACGCCTTTGCGGCAGCGCCGATCTTTATCAGCACAGTGGCAAAACGCCGGTCAACAGCATCAACTTTGTCACCAGTCACGACGGCTTTACCCTCAACGACCTGGTCAGTTACGAACACAAACATAATGAAGCCAACGGCGAGGATAATCGTGACGGCAGCAATGAAAACTACAGCTGCAATTATGGCGTCGAAGGCCCCACCGATGACCCGGAAATCGAAGCGGTCAGGCTGCGGCAAATCAAAAATATGCTGACCACGCTGTTTGTTTCCCGCGGCATCCCCATGCTCCTCGGCGGTGACGAATTCCGCCGCACCCAATTGGGTAATAACAACGCTTACTGCCAAGACAACGAAATCTCCTGGTTCAATTGGCAATTGGTGAAAAAAAACGCGGGGTTGGTGCGCTTCGTCACACTTTTGATTCAATTCCGGCGCACCCATCCCATCTTGTGCGCTGAGGATTTCTATAATCCCGAAGATATTCTCTGGTTCGGGAGTGAAGGCTCCCCACCGGATTGGGGAAAGACCCGTTTTTTAGGCGCCTCTATTTTAGCCCGCAAAGATGGCCGGCACCATTTGTGCTTCTTGTTCAACGCGGACCCTTCCTCCATTGCCACGGCCCTGCCTCCTGCCCCCGTGGGAACTCGCTGGCACCTAGCAATCGATACAGCCAATAATGCTCCGGAAGATATTTTCGAGCCCGGTCAAGAACCTCTGTTTCCGCATACAGACAAAGTGGAATTGATTGGCCGCAGCTTAAAAATATTAGTCGCCCATCCCATTACCGACTAAGGTTATTAGTGGGATCACGTCATCCAAACACGTAAAGGATTGATTGAAGGGGGCAGATGGTCTGATTCGAAAGCCTCGCCGGCAGCGAGGCCGGCGTGGAGCCTACTGGGGCGAGCCGGACCGAAAGTCCAGTGGACTTTCGCAGCCGGACGAGCGCCCGAACAGGGAGGTTTGGGCAGGACTTTCTTGCGTAGCAGGATTGCGCAGCAAGCAAGAAAGTATTCACGGCGTTTTTCGAATCAGACCACCTGCCCCGACTTGAATAGATGACGAAGCCCTGAAGTTATTAGAGTAACCACTGCTTTTGACATCATGCACTTTGATCAGAGACGATTTCCCGACCGCCGCCGCCGCAATTGGAGGAGTTTTGCCTTTACTTTATACAAGGGGCGGCGGGGTGCGCCCAGAAGAAGAGAAGAAAGACAGCAGCCCCACTATATTGATATCTACGACGACCCCAAAACCTGGCTATGGCTGGTGGGAATCATCGGATTCTGCGCGCTGGACGCGGTACTTACTTTGCAAATCATCGACCGGGGCGGGGTTGAAGTCAATCCAGTCATGAATTTTCTCCTTGACATCGGCCTGTCGGCTTTCTTTTACACCAAATACCTGGCCACCGCCGCGGCGCTCATTTTTATTGTGATGCATATCAATTTCACCATCCGTGGCATCCCGATCCGGTACGTTTTGCCGGTCATTTTTTGTTTTTATGCGATTTTAATCGCCTACGAATGCATCTTGCTGTTTGCTTGAGATGATACTGGAATCAATCGCTCCACCACGGCCGAACCAATACTGTCCCCCCAAACGTTGATAGCAGTGCGAAAGCGGTCAAGTAGCCAATCCACCGATAACAAAATACCGATATATTCCACTGGCAAGCCGACGGCATTCAAAACAATCACCATGGTCACCAGGCCTGCTTCCGGAATGCCCGCCGCGCCAATGGCGGCTAGGGTAGCAGTAATCGCAATGGTTGCTTGCTGCATCAGTGACAATTCGACACCGATAACCTGAGCAATAAAAATTGCCGCCACCGCCTCATAAAGCGCGGTGCCATCCATGTTGATGGTTGCCCCCAATGGAATCACGAATTCTACCGATTCTTTCTTGACCTTGGCCCGGTCCACCGCGCATTCCATGGTGACCGGCAAAGTGGCCGAAGAACTTGCCGTGGAAAAGGCAGTCAAAAGAGCTTGCGACATACGCAGCATAAAACGAAAAGGATGACGTCTGGTGAATAACCATAAAATCAGGGGCAGGGTGACAAAGCCATGAATGCCGAGGCCGAGCAAAACCGCCGCCACATACCGCCCTGTTTGCATCAGTGTTTTTATAAATTCTCCATGCAATTGCGCTTCGCCAAAACGGGCCGCCACCAAACAGAAAATGCCCAAGGGAGCGACCTTCATCAGCAACATCACGAAAGCCAGAAAAGCATCGTTGATTTGAACAATGATATCCGCCAGGATCTTGACCCGTTCCCCCATGGTGGTAAGCATGCCGGCGAAAATGATGGAAAAGACAATCAAAGGCAGCAGTTGGGTATTGGCAGCCGCGGCGAACAAATTATCGGTGAACAGCATGAGCATCAAGTTCTTCAAGATAGTGCCAATGCCCACCTCTTCCGCCGGCACCGTTATCCCCTTCTCACGCACCAACTCTTCAAGCGTTTTGGTATCCAGACCGCTCGCTCCAGGCTCAATCCAATTGACAACTACAATCCCGACAATGACCGCCATCAAAGTCGTGGTCAGATAATACGCGATTGCCGCCCCCCCCGGCTTGCCCAGTTGACGGACGTCGCCCAATCCAAGAATGCCGCTCATCACGCTGGCCATGACCAAGGGAACCACCAGCATTTTCAAGGCCCGCAGGAAAATTTCCCCGCCAATCTCAAATTGCACGGCGGTCTTCGGACTCAACAACCCGAGGACAACCGCCCCAATGATGGCCAGCAGAATATAGAGGGTAAGATTGTTGTTTTTATTATTCATAAATCACCCAAACCAGCTACGATCCTTTGAATTCACTAGGTATCCCCATGATTAAAACCGAGAAAAAAGCTTCAACTGCTGCTATCATTTTAAGGGGGTTGATTATTCCAGGGCAGTTATCTATCAAACGGCATCAGCCAACAATCTCCATTACCAAATCACTGAATTAGATTAGGCTCAATAACTTTCTTTATTTAGGAACTGACTTTTTCGTTTTTTAATGGCTATCCGCTTGCCTCATTTTCAGATGCCGCCTGTTTGGCAACGCTTTTGGCGTTGGTGGACAGAACAACTATCGTACTTTGTCCCTTCCACAATTAAAAAGCTGTTTGCGCAGCAGTCGCGCCGTTACCTTACTTTTTCCAGCCCAGAAACAGTGCAAACCTGGCACTTATCCGAAACCCGGGAAATCGTCCCAGACGGAGAAATACAGTTAGACAAAATCGCGCTGGAATCGGATAACGCTGCGAATGACTCCGAAACTCAACACGACACGCCGACAATTCTACTCCTGACGCCTGGCCAATATCTACTGAGAATTCTGAAACTTCCTGCAGCCGCAGAAGAAAACCTGCATCAGGTCATCGCCTTTGAATTAGACAAACAAACCCCTTTCGAAGCAGGGCAAGTCTACTTTTCAGAGCGGATCATCAATCGCCAACCCCAAGGCAAGAAAATCAATGTGCAGGTTGTTCTGGTGCGCAAGGATTTTCTCGACGATAAAATCTCCTTGCTGCGCGCCGCCAACATTCAGCCTAACGCCGTCGATGTCGCACAGCTTGAAGGTGATCAGCCCATTCCGCTGGGATTCGATTTATTGCCATCGCAATGGCAAGTCCAAAAAAATCGCCGGCAACAGATTCTCAATGGGATTTTGGCAATTCAGGTGATTGCCCTGCTCATTGCCGCTTTAGCGCTACCTATTCTCCACCAAAAGAAAATCATTGCCGCCTTGGAACAAAAAATCTCGCAAGTACGTAGCCAAGCCAGGCAGGCCAATGATCTTAAGCAACAAGTGGAACAGCTCAAGGAAGAAAGCCGTTTTGCCGCCACCAAGAAGCAGTCAAAACCCGCCTTGATTCAAGTGCTGGAAGATTTATCCAGAAGAATTCCCAAAGACACCTGGCTCACAGGCTTTCAATATCAAAAGGGACAATTGAGAATTGACGGCCGCTCCCCCGCGGCATCGAAATTGATTGAATTACTGGAGGACTCGCCTTATTTGAAGAATCTTCACTTCATCTCACCCATTACCCAAGACCGGAATACGGGCCTGGAACGTTTCCGAATTAGCATGGAAGTTAGCAATGAAGCTGATCAAAACGCCTCTCACTGAAGCTCAACAGCGCATTTTGGCGGTTTCTTTATTGATATTGCCAGTATTGCTTTTATATTTTTTAATAGCGGCTCCCTATTTTCGTATCCTTAAAGAAGGCAGGGAAACCATCGAAGACTTACAATTTCAACTCCGGAGGCTGCAAAAAACGGCTGCCCAAGAGCCACTTTGGCGGCAACAACTCAAAATTCTGAAGGAACAGAATCAACGTAACCGCCATTACCTGGAGGGCGACACCCCCGCGCTGGCTTCTGCCGAACTGCAAAAGTATTTAAGCGATATCATCCGTCAGGCAGGCGGTGAATTGACAAGCACCCAAGTCATCCCTCCGAGGGAGGAAGACAAATTCACTCGGATTGCGGTGAGAATACGCATGTCTGGGAATACCGAGGTTTTGCGCGAAGTACTTCACGCCATTGAAACCCGCCAACCTTTACTCATGGTGGAAACCATGAATATTCGTCCAGTACGCAAGCGCCGGGACCCCAAGACCCGCAAACTAGTTGCCACCGAACGGATGAATATTGACATGGAGGTCTTTGGATACATGCCCACGCCAAAATCATGAACGGACTGCGACGCCACCTTTTAACCACTTTCCTAGCGGGTTTATGCTTGCTGCTGGCTACAGCCGTGCTTGTGGAATATATCTTCCTTCGTAGATCCACCCCTCATCTCGAGGCCCCTGAAGCAAACCCCAAAACTGAAATCTCCCTAAACCCCAAGGCCCCGCCCCCAGCAAAACCATTGCCCCTGGAACAGTTCCAGTCCATGGTGACTATGCCCCTCTTTGTCGAGGGCAGGCAACCTATCCCTGAACAAGACAAAACCGGCGAAACTTCCACGCAAGCAAGCGGACCGCCACCAAAAATAGAACTCACTGGCATCATCCAAACGCCCGACGCCGGAAAGATTATTTTGGTACGGGATAAAAAAGGCAAAACCCGCCGCCTCAGACCTGGCGATGATGTGGATGGTTGGCAGCTAGCGGAACTTGCGCCCGATCATGTGGTTTTGACCCAAGGCGCAAAAAAACATACGCTCAAGCTCATCAAACCCCGGCCACAGTCTAAAATACGCAGGCCGCGCCGCCACCAGAGGCCTACACTTCCCAAAAACCGGGTAAACAAACCTATTACGAACCCTTTTGCACCATTGAAACCTGCGCCCACTCAACCAAAATAGGGATAATTGTTCAATGAAAACAACTGTGACGCGCCTTTCACTCTGTATTGCCATTACCCTGGGACTGTCTTCATGCGAACTGCTCGGTCCCCATTTGGGTAAAAAGATTCCCTTGGAAATAAAGCAAATTCAAGAGCCTCCTCCCGAAGAAGCAGAGGAAACCACCCCACCCGAAGCCCAAAAAGCCCAAGCCGGTCTGGAAAAACCGGAAATTTATACCGCAAAGCCGACATTTATTCGCCCTGTCCCCACTCCCAAGGTCTCGGAAAAAGCCGGGCAATATACCTTAAATTTTGACGATGCCGATTTAGGCGAAGTGGCCAAAGTGATCCTGGGCGATATCCTCAAACACAATTACATCCTCAGCCCCAAAGCCGGAGGGAAGATCACTTTACAAACCACCCGGCCTTTGCGTAAGGACGAAATATTGCCCACTCTGGAAATGCTCCTGCGCATGAACGGGCTCGCCCTAGTCATGCGCGATGGTTATTATTGGATTGGGCCTGCCACGGAAGCCACGGCGGGGGCACCCATCGGGGTTGCCGGCAATCAAAAAATGCCCGCCGGTTATCAGATACGGATCATACCGCTGCGGTATGTGGGCGTTGCCGCCATGGAAAAAATTCTCAAACCTTTGTTGCCACCAAGGGGGCTGCTCCTTAGTGATCCGACCCGGAATTTGATCATGGTGGCAGGTTCCGCCGCGGAACTGAAACATGTCGAAGAAACCGTTCGCGCTTTCGATGTCAATTTCCTCCAGGGCATGTCAGTGGGGCTTTTCCCGTTAAAAAATGTGGATGTGGAAACGCTTGCTGGAGACTTGGAAAAGATCCTTGGAGAAAAAACTTTGGGCAAAGATACCGGCCTGCTGAAAATATTGCCGCTCAAGCGTCTTAACGCCTTGATGGTTATCACCGCCCAACCGGAATATCTCAAACTGGCCGAAACCTGGATCGCCCGCCTGGACCGGACCATTACCGAAGCTTCGGGAGATGTCCATGTCTACCGGGCGCAAAACGTGGATGCGGTAAAACTGGCCGACACCCTAAATCAAATATTTACCGGCAAAGGTAAAGCGAAAACACCACCAACCAAACTGGCGCCGGGACAGAAAAAAGCCACTCTCAAATCTAAAACCAAAGCCCCTGTACCCACTTTCAAAGCTTCTTCCTCACCCGCCTCAGGTGATATACGCATCATTGCCGATGAACCCAACAATGCGTTGGTTATCATTGCCGACCAAGAAGATTACAAGGCCATTGAAAGGGTGGTCAAACAATTGGATCGTGTTCCACTTCAGGTTCTTATTGATGCCAGTATTTTCGAAGTTACTCTCTCCGATGAACTGCGCTATGGCGTGGAATGGTTCATTCAAAACAAACTCCCCAAAAATCACAGCTTATTAGGGCTCAGGGAAGGAGGGGTCGTCAACCTAACAGAAGCCGCCAAAGATGGATTATTAACCAGTTTGACTGGTGGATTTTCTTACTTGTTTATGAACAAATCACAAGACTTGGGCGTTTTGCTTAAAGCGCTAGCCAGGGATAATAAGCTCCATGTCGTCTCCTCCCCTTCAATGATGGTACTCAACAATCATGAAGCCAGTATCAAAGTAGGTGACCAAGTTACGCTCGTCACCGGGGAAGTAGCGCCAAACACCGGTGCCGCTAATGTTGGGGGGGTCACCCGGTCTTTCCAACAACGGGATACTGGCGTCCTGCTCACCATCAAACCCAGGGTTAATGCTGGCGGATTAGTAATTATGGAACTTGATCAAAAAGTTGATGATGTGGGTCGCGCCACTATCAATAATAACCCTGTCATTCGTCAGCGGCAGATGAAAAGCACTGTGGCGGTCAAAAGTGGTGACACGTTAGTCTTAGGTGGATTAATCAAAGATAATACAGAAAGAGCTAAGCAAGGGGTTCCTCTACTTCATAAACTGCCTCTTATTGGCCCCTTGTTTGGCAGTACCACCAAAACCTTCAACCGCACTGAACTAATAGCATTAATCACCCCAAGGGTAGTCGAACGTAGACGTGACGTTTACGCCATCACCAACGAATACAAGCAACGCTTAAGGGAAATTTACGAAATCCCAAGTGCTTATATCGAAAACCGGGGAGATACTTCATTGCTGTACCCGCCGGAGGAAAAGGGAAACGCTGAGGGTAGCCACAAAAACCAACCCGCCCAAAACCGCCAGCGTCATTCTGGCACTGACACCGGCAGCGGCGACCAGCGTATAAATTCCCACCGCGGCCAACATGGCGCAGCTTTGCGTCCCGTTTTGGATGGCGACGGCACCGCCACTACCTATCCCCTGGTGCCCGAGGTGCTGCAAGGTGGCGTTGATGGGAACGATAAAAACGCCCCCGCTCATGCCAATGGCGAATAACACCAGGCGCGCGGTCCAAAGTTCGGTCAGTACCGCTTCCGAAGCAATCAGGACACTCATGGCATAACCAGCCAGCCGCACCCTGGATAAATTTTCCAGAGGCACCAAGCGGGGAACCAATACCGCGCCAGCAATAATTCCCAGGGCCAGAAACATGGTCAATTCGGCAATCTCTCCGGCGTTGTCTATCCCTAGCGCTTCCGGCGCCCATACCACTAAAATGACCCGCAGCACCGCCGCCGTCGCCCAAAACAGGCTCGCCCCTAGCAAAGCAAACCTGGCCTTTGGCGTCGCGATAAAAATTTTGAATTTCCCCCAAAATTCTCGCCAAGGGTTTGTAGCTTGACTGCTTTTGGGCTTCAACCGAGGTAGCCCGAACATCATTAGCGCAGATAAAACAAAAAGCGCCAACACCAACCATAGTGCCATCTGACTGGAAACATCGGCGATTTTCCCGCCTACCAGCATGCCAGTGAGAATAGCGACAATCGTGGAACCTTCCATCCAGCTATTGGCCCTGACCAATCGATCCCGGGGAACCAGCTCCGGCAATATGCCGTATTTCGCTGGGCTATAAAGCGCAGCTCCCAACCCCACCACAGCATAAGCCAACAATGGCTCAATTCCGATTAAGAACAAACCTGTACCGGCGGCTTTTAACATATTTGCCCCAATCAACACCCGTGGCTTGGAATAACGATCCGCCACTGGCCCCACCCAAGGGGCGAGCAAGACAAATGACACCAAAAACACGCTTTGCAGGGCAGGAATATACCAAGCCGGCAACTGAGCATCGTGAAGCACGATGGCAATCGTGGTAAACAAGATCGCATTATCGGCAAAGGCCGATAAAAACTGCGCTCCCAATAGAATAAAAAAGGCAATTTTGGAACTTTCCGGGGCTGGTTTTTGTTTTTCCGAATGAATTTTCAGTCCCCTGGCATTCCGGCTCATGACGCCTCCATGAGGAAGCCATTGACTTGAGTTTTCAGTTGGCCATAGTCAACCTTGCCGCTCCCTAACAGAGGAATGGTCTTTTGATAAACGATACTTTTGGGGAGCCACAACTCAGGAACCCCTTCACACTGGGCAATCCTGCGCAAATCCTCCAATTTAGCGTGAGGATACTCGGTTGCCAAAATTATTTTTTCCCCCTTGCCCACATCGGGAAACGCCAGGGCGGCATGATACGATTCCGGCCATGCCTTACAGGCCAGCTCTTCTACCGCCACCAAAGACACCATTTCTCCCGCGACCTTGGCAAACCGTTTAGCCCGACCCTGGATGGTGACAAAGCCATCTTCATCGATGGCAACGATATCGCCGGTATCGTACCAGCCTTCGCCAAACTCAGAGCAGGTGGGAACCAGTTTCCCCGGCTGCTCCGCCAGCACATACCCCAACATAATATTGGGGCCTTTGACGTATAACAGGCCGCCCTGTTGTATTCCCTCGATAGCTTTCAACCTTGTTTCTATTCCCGGTAAAAACCGCCCGACGGTACCGGCCCGGTAATACATCGGCGTATTCACCGCCAACACCGGACTGGTTTCAGTCGCGCCATAACCTTCCAGAATCCGGATGCCAAACTTGTCCATCCACAGTTGCCGCACTTCTTCCTGAAGTTTCTCGGCGCCCGCAAAAACATAGCGCACGCTGTAAAAATCATAAGGGTGGGCCTGTTTACCGTAATTTCCCAAAAAGGTATTGGTGCCGAAAAGCACCGTCGCATTCACATCATAGGCTATCTCCGGCACCACTTTATAATGCAGGGGATTGGGATATAGAAAGGTAAACATGCCGCTGTTCAATGGCAATAACAGCCCGGCGCTGAGACCAAACACATGAAACAGCGGCAAAACATTCAGCACCACATCCCGCTGGTTGAAATCAATCACCGCCCCCAACTGGGCGCTATTGGCCAACAAATTGACATGGGATAACAATACCCCTTTCGGGGTTCCTTCCGAGCCCGAGGTAAACAGCATCACCGCGGGCTGCTGACAAGCTTCCGGCGTGCTTTGATACCAATAATCCGAAAACCAAGCGCGGAGATAACCCAACCACTTGTCAGCCCTGGTTAGGCTGCCTGCTTCGTCCTCCAGATAGAGGATATTGACCCCCTGTTTCTCCAAGGCCACCACGATATTTTCCAACTGGGCCATGCAGACAAACTTACGCGATGTCACCACGGTGGGGATTTGCGCCGTGGCACAAGCACTGATAACGCCCTTAACGCCTCCGGTATAGTTGAGCATGGCGGGAATCCGTCCACTGATTTGGGAAGCGTACAGCATGGCAACCGTATTAACGGTACTGGGCAATAACAGACCCACGGTGGCACCGGAAGCAACATTTTTATTCAGAATCTTGGCCATCAACACAATGCGGGTTATAAGACCCTGATAATGCAGCGGCTGGCGGGTCACGTCTTCCAGTATCTTTTTCCGCTTTCCGTGTAATTTGCGCGCATCCAGCAACGCTGAAAATGAAGTCTTGCGGGTATGGCAGGTACGAAACAACATTTCCGTCATCAAATCCGCCAGCTTCAATCCCGCTTGCTTACGCCGCGCCGCGCCCTTGATATCGGGAGGTGGACGGATATCCGCCGGCGGCAACACATGGAGGGAAATTTTCGGCAACAAGCGGCGCCTGACCCGACCTTTCAGCTTTGAAAAAATGGTGTACTGGGCACCGTCAATTCTAACTGGCAATACAATTGCCCCTGCCTTGTCCGCCACCATGCCGGCGCCGTCGTAAACCTTCATCAAAGTGCCGGTAACGGTAATCCTGCCTTCGGGGAAAATCACCGTCCGTTCTCCCTGGCGCAGATGTTTAATCAGCGCTTTCAAAGAGGCCGTGTTGCTGGGGTCGAGGGGAAACACCCGGACCAAACGTAAAAAGGGCCGAACCCACGCCAATTGAGCAATCCGGGTATTGATGGCAAAGGTCAAGGTTCCTGGCAGGAAAGCCCAGAGTAATACTGGATCAAGGTACGAGGTATGGTTGGCAACCACCAGAATTTTGCCTTGTGCATTTTCATAATGCTGGATCCCGTCTATCTCAACACGGAACAAGAAAGTTAATAATTTTTTTACCAATAGTTTAAACATCACTTCCCTCTTTTTTTGAATTCAACTGTATTGCAATTTTTAGGATTTTCCAAACAGGCCCGACATTTATTGAACACTGTTCAATATAGCTTTTATCTCAATTCGGTACAAGAAAAAATTGTCAAACCAAGCTGAAGCCCATACACTAAAGGCTCCTTTCGAGATGCTTTTTATTAGCGCAAACTCATTGGGTAATTATTGTCCCAACACATCCAGGTTTTAAGGATTTTTTGTTTAGCAACCAAATCATCTAACTTCAAAGCCCTTCTGATGAACAGGCAGGCCTCGGCATAAGGAATTCTTACAATGCAACTGAGCTTTGGTACTCGATATATTCTCACCATTTCAATCCTATTGATGACCGTGCTGATCGGTATCAGCACAGTCTTCTGGCTTCAGTTTGAAGATTTCAAACACCGGGTTGAAACCGCCCAAATTTCATTCCTTCAAACTGAACTGGCAACTCAGTCTAGGCGTGAGAATACCGCTTTTGCCCAGTTAATCGCCGATCAGATAGCAGCCGCTTTAGCACAAAAAGACATTACAAAACTCCGTCAAACACTTGCGCCTATCGTTCATTCCAAGGGTTTATATTTTCTTTCCGTATATGACCATAACAATCGTTTGATCTATCAAGCACTCAACACCCAGGACCAAAATCAAAAAACAACGCCAACAACAGTTGGCCAAATTTCCGAAGGTACAACTGTTCCCAGTCACAATGAATTCCAGGTGGTTGCCCCAATAATTCGGGATCAACGTGGGGTAGGGAAATTACTGGTTGGCTTTTCTGAAACAACACAAGCATCGGTCATTCCCCATATCCAAAACCTGTGGAACCAGTTAGCCGACCACTTCCAGAGTAACGAACTTCAGACCATGGCTTTGGCGATCATGGGTTTGACGGTATTTGGCACGTGGCTTATTTGGTGGCTGACACGCCGCCGGATTAGTTCTATAAACAAAAGGTTAACCTGCACTCTGCGGCAGTTAAACCCGATAAACAAAATTCACGGCCAAACCATAAGCCAAAAAAGTGGATTAAGCCATTTAGAGAAGGTAGTGGATTTGCTGAGCCTTAATTCCAGGAAAA
This sequence comes from Methylothermaceae bacteria B42, assembly GCA_001566965.1. Lineage (NCBI taxonomy): Bacteria > Pseudomonadati > Pseudomonadota > Gammaproteobacteria > Methylococcales > Methylothermaceae > Methylothermaceae bacteria B42. The sequence goes on from LSNW01000031.1 coordinate 42,968, forward strand.
TGGCCGAGACCAAAGAATTTTTTGAGCGCATTCTTGATCACATGAAAGAAGCCTTGTTTGTCTTGGATAAAGAGCTCAATATTCGCTTCGCCAACCATAGTGCTGGTCAAATGTGCGGCTGTCCGCCAGAAGCATTGATGGGTAAATCCTTCTTTCAAGTCATTAAAATGTCCGATACTTATTATGACTTTTTTAACGTTTCCGATAATCGCAGGGAAGTTCATATTCGACGCCAACACGGCAACCATCTCCCTGTCGCATTGCGCTGGAACCAAAGCAACAGGGGCGAAATTATCTGCATAGCAGAAGACATCACCGAACAATTACGCCAAGAAAAGGAACGGCGACTAGCGGCCAAGGTCTTTGAAAACTCAGCCGAAGGTATTGTCATCACCGATCCTGCCGGCACCATTCTCACTTCGAACCCAGCCACGACCCGCACCGTAGGCTATCGGGCTGATGAATTGCGCGGCCGGTCTCTGGACAGTCTATTTGCAGAGCAAAATCGCATCACCTTATCCGAGCTGTTTTCCATACTCGAGAGAAAAGACCGCTGGGAAGGCGAGTTATGGCTTCGCTGCAAAGAAAATAGCGTTGAGCCTTTTTGGCTCACTATTACTTTGATTCGTGACAACCATGGCCGAATTACTCATTATGCAGTCATTTTATTGAACTTGAGCGAAAGGAAAGAAGCTGAAAAAACCATCTACCAACTAGCCTATTTCGATCCCCTCACCCGGCTGCCCAACCGACGTCTTTTTCAAGACCGCCTGCAACAAGCACTATTGGTCGCACAAAGGGAAGATCTCAAAGTAGCGGTATTATTCCTTGATCTGGACCGCTTTAAAATCATCAATGACAGCCGAGGCCACGCGGCTGGAGATGCGCTGTTGCAAGCGGTTGCCAAGCGCCTGCAAAGTTGCATCAGACGGGAAGATACCTTGGCCCGCCTAGGCGGGGACGAGTTTGCTGTCATCCTCGGACAAATCAAACACCCGGATGAAGCCGCCGTGGTGGCGGAGAAATTATTGGCTACCCTTTCCCAAGCATTTGCGGTGGAAGGCTATCAATGCTTTACCAGCGCCAGCATCGGCGTCAGTCTGTTCCCAGACGATGCCAGCAATTGCGAGCAACTACTCAAACATGCCGATAGCGCCATGTATCACGCCAAGCGTAAAGGCCGCAATCGTTTCCAGTTTTTCACCCGGGAACTCAACGCGGTGATCGCGGAGCAAGTGGCTCTGGAACATGATCTTCGCCAGGCAATCGAAAGAAACGAGCTGCAACTTTACTATCAACCCCAATGGCATTTGCAAACTGGACGCATCATCGGCATTGAAGCGTTACTGCGCTGGCACCACCCCCGCAGAGGCTGGATTCCCCCCAAAATATTTATTCCCTTGGCGGAAGAATGCGGCTTGTTTGACTATCTGGGGGAATGGGTGTTAAGAGGCGCATGCCGGCAAATGGCCAAGTGGCAAAAAGCCACGGGAATGAATTGCAGCATCGCAGTGAACATTTCTGCCCGGCAATTTCACAATCCGGCGCTGGCGGAAAAAATCGAAGTAATTCTCCACGAAACCGGCCTGCCATCGCAAAATCTTGAATTGGAACTAACCGAAACGGTACTCATGGAAGACATTTCCGAAGTGATGGCCACGCTTCAGCGCATGCACGATCTACAAGTTCGCCTCACCATTGATGACTTTGGCACAGGTCATTCATCACTCAATAACCTCAAGCGATTCCGTCTTCACCGCCTCAAAATCGACCGCTGTTTCATCGCCCATACGACAGACAACCCTAGCGACGCCGCCATTGTAGAAACCATTATCTCCCTTGGGCAAAATCTGGGCATGTCTGTGTTGGCGGAAGGTGTGGAAACCCTGGCGCAAGCAGATTTTCTCAAACAACGGGGCTGTTTGCTGGCGCAAGGATGGCTATTTGCACGGCCACTGGAAGCTGGCCAACTAGAGGACATGCTGCGGCAATACGGTAATGCTTATTCGTTAACTGCCAGCCAGCCTTGCAAATAATTTTGCAGCAAAGATTGTATCAATTGTTTTGCCTCGTCCACGCCCGCTACATCCAGTTTGCCGGTAAGTGACAACACAACAATCCCATGAACCCCACTCCATAATGCTCTAGCGGACTGTTCGATCTCCTGATTTTCAAGCGCCGGAGACATGCGCTTGAGCTGCGCCTCCACTAGGCTGAATAATTCCGCTACTTGGCGGCGAAACCAATCCGGAAGGGGTTGATCGTCGGGCAGACGATGCTCGAACAATAATCGCCACAAATTCATATGCCGGCAAGCAAATTCATGATAAATCAAGCCTAAGGTTAGTACGATTTGTTGCGGGGACTCGGCTTGCTCGGTCAAGGCATAGAGATCTTGATAAAGCCGCTTGAGCGTGCGGGCATTGAGCTGCAAGATCAAATCATCAAGATTGTCAAAAACCAGATACAGACTGCCTGCGGTATATCCGATACATGCCGCGATTTTGCGGGTACTCAAGGCCTCGATGCCTTGCTCTGCGACAATTTTCTCAGCTGCGTCGAGTGCCCTTTCCTTCAGTTCCTTGCGGCTATACTGGCTACGCCGCGCCATATGCCCCCGGCCTTTTGGAACAATCGTGGTGGAGGCACATCATTCCGGTTGATTCCTAAAATTAATGGCTGGCGTGAATGGAAAAGGGTACTTTGTTCCTTTCCAGAATTCGTGTTTGATGTTTTTCTCCCGCAGCAATACGCAATCAAAAATAAAATTGAAGGTCAAACTTCTTCATACCGTTTGACCTAGCTGCTCTCTTTCGCTTTCTTTATGTAACAGTTCCGCCATATCATTTAATCCTTCCGAAAGCATGGAAATCGCATCATCCAGGCTCAGCACCCCTACCAGAGCGCCCCGGGAATCCACCACGGGCAGACGCCGGGTTCCCGCCTCACGCATCTTTTCCACGGCGGAATGGATATCCTCGGTCTCCAGAGCCACGCTAATTTCAGTCATCATTATTTCCGCAACTGTAACGGCATCTCCCGACAACCCTTCCGCCCCGATCTTTAAAGTGATATCGCGATCCGACAAAACGCCGACGGGAACAGTAATCTTTTCAAGGGGCTGTGCTTCAGATGGCATCGCTTTTTCCTTTGTTCGCTTTTTCCAACCAAGCTTCTTTTTCTTATTGGCGCCGGTTTTTTCGGCCGGATTGTACTCCCGTTCTTCCGCCACCAACACGCCTCTGACATGCTGATCACGCATAAAACGGGTGGCATCTGCCGCGGACATATCCGGAGGGATTGCCACCACCTCACGCTGGCAGATTTCCTTCACAGGCCGCCATGCCCGCCGGTGGGGGACATACTTGTAAAGCTTATGCATCATTTCCAAAAACCACTTGGGTTTAAAGAGAACGATATAAAAAAGAAGCAAGTCAGCTTCCGGGATACCGATGGTAACCTCATCGATGACCATGATAATAATCGTCCAGAAAATGACCTTGCCTTTATAAGAACGCTCTTTTTTAGGTTTTTTTCCCTTGGTTCTTTTTGCCCGATCTCGCTCCGCCATCTTAACAATTCCCGGTTTTTCTAAAACCACATTTTTACAACAAATTGGTTCAACACCAATCCATCAACTACTTACCCGAGCTTCCTTTTGGATTTCACGTTGCAGTAGTTCCACCATGTCATTCAAGCTATCTGACAACATGCCAATGGTATCATCCAAGCTGATGGTACCTATTAGCGCTCCTCGCTCATCCACCACTGGAAGCTGGCGGGCGCCAAGGCCGCGCATTTTTTCCACTGCCGCATGCACCTGTTCTCCAGCCTCGGCTACCGCCACATTGGACGTCATCACCTTGGCCACCGGCGTGGATTCCCAAGGCAGGTCTTCCGCCTCCACCCTGAGAGCGATATCTCTATCCGTAATAATACCTAGTGGGACTTGAATAATATTAGGAACCGCCTTGTCTTCTTTGGTTTTTTTCTTTTTGGCGGATTTCTTTTTTTCTTGTCCTGCGGCCGTTTCTTCTGGAGAGGGCAAGTATTTTTTTCTTTCCACGATAATCAAACTATGGGTATGCTCATCGCGCATCATCCGGGCCACTTCGATGACCGGTGTGTCAGGCGTGACAGTAACCACCTCACGGTGACAGATATCACCGACCGAATGCCAGGACTGGCGGTGCGGAACATACTCATATACCCGATGGACTATCGTCAGCATCCAACGGGGAAGAAAAATCAACAGCGCCAGGATAATCACTTCCGCCAAGGGAACACCTGGGGTAACCTCATCTACAATCATGAAGACAAAAATCCAAATCAATGCTTTCTTCTTGTAGGACCGCTCCTTCTTCGGTTTCTTTCTTGGTTTTTTCTTCTTTACCAATGCTTTTTCGGCCATCTTTTTGCTATCTCACTGAGTTGATATTGCGATCTTCTAAAGCTAAGGATGACATCACTGGCAAGATTCCGTCTAAGGAAGTTGGCCAACTTCGTCTTTGACGCAGTTACCGCAGTGACTAGATTTGAGAAGAAATCGACACTACCCGACGAACTTCTCAAACAAAATTTGCATTAAACCATAGCATTGTATGATGCCAGAGGATACTTTGGAAAGCGGATTTTCAATTCAATCCTGGCACCTGTCACTACTGGCAAACTAAGGGTGACGCAAAAGGCGACAGCCTCCGAGATGCAGGGATGTATCGCCATTTTCGATGGCCATAAGCCATCGAAAATGGCGAAATCGGAAAATCGAGCTTTTCCGATTCCGGGCCGTAAAAGCCCAAGGATGGACTTGTACGGCAACCTCAAACGGGGGGCGCGGGTAAGGGTCTGGGAGCACCCATGGATAGCTTCCCTGGACCTAAAGACAGGGGCGGATTTCATTCCGGCAGACTAACCCTCTCTGCCCTCAGAAATAGTAATATGTTAAGTGATAAACCAATTTAATGATGGACATCACTCTATACTTAAAATACAATCATTATCATTAACGTTAATGGACAAATCAGGCACCATTCCATGAGGCAAGCTACCGCCTTAAATTCATTGCGCCCCTTGAGCCAGGCTCAATCTGGCCAAAAAATACAAATTATGTCCGTACCGGAAAAAAGAGCCCATAAACGGCTATTGAGCATGGGACTACCCCCAGGATCGCAAGTCACCGTCCTCCGCAACCGTTCGGGCTCGGTCATTGTTGGCCAACACGGGGACCGGCTCGCCATTGGCCGGAAACTGGCGGAACAAATACTAGTTAGCCAATGCCATGAATAAAATGACCATTACCCTCATCGGCAATCCCAATTCCGGTAAAACCTCCCTGTTCAACGCCCTTACCGGCACCCGCCAACGTACTGGAAACTGGCCCGGTGTCACCATTGAACGCAAGGAAGGAGAATTTCAATATGCAGGGCGGTTGTTTCACTTGGTGGATCTACCGGGCACCTATTCTCTGGACATTGACGATACTTCCACCGATGAACGTATCGCCCGGGATTTTATTCTCTCCCGCGAAGCTGACATTATCATCAACATTGTCGATGCCGCCCATCTGGAGCGCAGTCTCTACCTGACTTTGCAACTGATTGAAATGGGCGCGCCTGTTATCCTGGCGCTCAATATGATGGATCTGGCTGAAAAACAGGGGATAGCCATTGATATCAGCGCCTTGAGCGACCAATTAGGGGTTCCCGTGGTTGCCGTGAACGCGCGCAAGGGCGAAGGGTTGGAGGTGCTCAAGTCCATGCTCACAGAGGCTCGCCCATTAAAAAAACAGAACCTGTCCCCACTGACCTGGCCCGTCGTCCTTCGGGAACCGCTTGAAGCGCTGGAATCCCATTTGCGCCAACAAAACCTGTCCGTCTCTCCTAGGTGGCTGGCTCTCCACCTATTGAGTGGTCATCCTTCGCCCATCCCACTTCCTCCTGAAACCATAACCCTGGCCGACCAATTCCGAAACCAAATCGAAACCGCCAGCGGGGAAGACCCGGAACTGCTGATTGCCGATGCCTTCTTTAGCCAGGCCCGGCACATTGCGCAAGCCGTCATCCAAAGGTCCACCGGGATCCTGCACACCTTTTCCGACCGCATTGATTCGGTAGTCACCCACCGCTGGCTAGGGGTTCCCATTTTCCTCCTGGCCATGTATTTGATGTTTACCTTCACCATCAATTTCGGCGGGGCATTTATCGATTTTTTTGATCAAGCCGCCGCTGCCCTGCTTGTCGACGGATTGGGAGCATTGCTCTCCGACTGGGGAGCCCCCGGCTGGCTAAGGGTATTTCTGGCCGACGGACTGGGCGGCGGCATCCAGGTGGTCGCCACATTTATTCCCATTATCGGGTTTTTGTATTTGTTTCTCACCTTCCTGGAAGACAGCGGCTACATGGCCCGGGCGGCCTTCGTCATGGACCGGCTGATGTACCGCCTGGGACTGCCGGGAAAAGCGTTTGTGCCGCTGATTGTGGGCTTTGGCTGCAATGTCCCTGCGATTATGGCGGCCCGTACCCTGGAGCGGGAGCGGGAGCGCATTCTCACGGTGATGATGGCGCCGTTCATGTCCTGCGGCGCCCGGCTGGCGGTTTACGCTCTGTTCGCGGCCGCCTTTTTCCCCCACCAGGGACAAAACATCGTCTTCGCCTTGTATTTAATTGGCATTGCCGCCGCCATGTTCACGGCCTTTCTGCTCAAAACCACGATTCTGCCGGGGGAACCGGAAGCACTGTTGATGGAACTGCCCACCTACCAATGGCCGTCCTGGAAAAATCTGTTTTTGCACACCTGGCTGCGACTCAAGGGATTTGTCACCGACGCCGGTAAATATATTGTCATGATGGTCATGGTGGTGAATGTGCTCAACGCCTGGAGCGTGGATGGTGAATTTGGCGACGTGGCGCCGGAAGATTCCATGCTCAGCGCCGCCGCCCGCACCATTACCCCCGCCTTTGAACCTTTGGGAATCCGTCAAGACAACTGGCCCGCCACCGTCGGCGTCATGGCCGGCGTCCTCGCCAAGGAAGTCGTCGTAGGCACCTTGGATGCGTTGTATTCGCGCATGGACAGAAGCGAAAATAGTCCAGCCCCGAACGAAACCGTTTTCGAACTCATGCCCGCCCTCAAAGCCGCCGCCGCCACCATTCCCGAAAACTTAAGCGAAGCCATGAACTCCCTCACCGATCCCCTGGGCTTCAGGGTGCTGGAAAACGCCAGTGACCCCACCGAGGCCGCGCAAGAACAGGAAATTGACAGCGCCACTTTCGGCGCCATGGTGCGCCGTTTTGATGGCACCCACGGCGCCTTCGCCTATCTCCTGTTAGTATTGCTGTATTTCCCCTGTGTGGCCGCCACCGCGACCATTCGGCGGGAAACCGGCTTACGCTGGATGGCCTTTGCCATCGTCTGGACCACGGGTTTGGCCTACAGCGCGGCAACCCTCTATTATCAGGCGGTCACCTATCATCAACACCCGCAACAGTCCGCTGCCTGGATTGGCGGGATCTTATTGACGATAGCGCTGGTTTACAGCGTACTCAAATTCTCGGCAAACCGGATCGCGCCGCTTGGTTTGCCGGTGACAACCAGTGGAACCTCCGGAATATTGCATCGAAGCTGCTGCAAGTGATCTTTGAAGTCCGCGATCTGGTGCGCCAACAGGGGCAAATCCCTCTCAAGGAATTGTGCGAGCAACTGCAAATTCCACCAGACACCGCCCGCGCCATGCTGAATAAACTCATCCGCAAGGGACTGGTGGAAAAACTGCCCGAAGGGAGTCTCTGCGCGGGCGGCTGTAGTCTTTGTCCGCCGGAAACAGTGGAAATCTACCGCTGGGTGAATCCTCCTAAAGGCTGATGCCGATACTTATGCCTACCCTGATGTAAACGCCAATCCACAGGATTTGAGAAAACTTCATATCTCCACCCCCCATGTTGTTTTTCTAGGTAACTGGCATTATAGAATTACTGCCTGTTATAGTGAAAAGGATTAATACCGAATACCTGTGGAGGAGACTATGATAAAACCCGTACTGCTTGCTGCACTTTTCGCTTTTTTCACAAGCGCCAACGCCGCGCCTGCGCCTTCCAATGGCATTGACCTTCCCAAAACGTACAAAAACTGGCGCGTTATTGGCGTTTCCCACCGGGATGACAACCAGTCCCTGCGCGCCATCACCGGCAACGCAACCGCCATCCGGGCGGCAAGAAAAGGGAACACCGATCCCTGGCCGGACGGCACCATTCTTGGCAAACTGGTCTGGAAAGACAGCCGTCACCCCCAATGGCAACCCGCTTTGGTACCTGGACAATTGGTACATGTGGAATTTATGGTCAAAGACAGCAAAAAATACGCAGCCACGGGCGGATGGGGATTTGCCCGCTGGCAAGGCATGAAGTTGGAACCCTTAAACAACGACGGCGGCAAACCTTGCTTTGAATGTCACAAGGCGGCCGCCAGCACCGACCATGTCTTTACCCGGCCAGCGCCCTTGCCTTAATAAATCACCGGCACCGGGTCCAGATGGCGCCACAGGTACCACAAGGCCACGGTCCGGTAGGGGCACCAGCGATGGGAGAAAGCTTCCAGCTCTGTTTTGCCAACAGGCTCGCCTTCGAAATAAAGCCGTGCTATCGCCTTTTGTACGCCGATGTCCGCGGGAGAAAAGATATCCGGCTCATGGAGATGAAAGATGGCGAACATTTCCACCGTCCATGGCCCGATGCCTTTGATGGCGAGCAGTTCCTTCCGGGTTTGCTCGAATGGCTGGTTTTGCCAATATTCGTCGGTAATTGCGCGTTCCAGATAAACCTTGGCGATATTCCGAAGGTAATTGACCTTGGAGCGGGACAATCCGGCCGATTGCAATTGATCCGGTGGAAGTACCATGAGAGAGTCCGGCGTGACTTCCCCGGCAACCTGCTCCAGGCGCTCCCACACGCTGTCGGCGGCAATGATGGAAATCTGCTGCCCCACAATGGCGCGCGCCAAAGTCTGAAAGGAATCCCCGCGGCGCTCAAGCGTTTCGGGATATCGCCGGATCAAATCTGCCATGACTGTATCGCGGCGGCTCAAGTAATCAGTGGCTTCGGGCCAATAGGAAGGGCGTGTCATACTATATCAATCTGAAATTTGCTGATGATCTTAAACCTACCAAAAAGCAGTCTTGCTGTGAAAAATCAAACTGATGAAAGAAGATGAAATCCTGCCCGTGGTAGATGAAAACGACCAAGTCATTGACTTCCGCCCCCGCGGGGAAGTTCACCGCTTGGGCCTGCGGCACCGCAGCGTCCATCTCCTGGTATTCAACTCTAAATCAGAAGTGCTACTGCAAAAACGTTCCAGGCAAAAAGCCGTCAAGCCCGGGTTTTGGGACAGTACCGCGGCGGGCCACGTGGATGCGGAAGAGGACTACGATCAATGCGTGCTTCGGGAAGTAAAAGAAGAGCTCGGCATCCAATTGCCAGAGATTCCACATAAGGCCTTCAAAATTCCCGCCTCCCAAACCACCGGCATGGAGTTCTGCCAGGTTTACACCGCCATTCACCAAGGGCCCTTCCAGCCCAACCCCGAAGAAATCGAACAACTGCGCTGGTTTACGCCTGAGCAAATCAAACAATGGCTGGCCCAGGGTGGAGAAGGATTGACCAATACAGTTCAATTCATCTTTGACCAACTGCCCTATCCCATTATCTAGACAATCACTTCGAGCATCTTTCATCATGGGGTGAAAGCAACGTCAATGGTATAATTCCACACATTTTTTACCAGAATTGACAAACTTCTCATGAAGCAAAATCCCATCACACTGTTAACAAAAATCATTCGGCGCGGACTGGACAAGCAGGTTCCCGCAACCGGTTTGGCGGTTTTCCGGATTGGTTACGGCTTGGTAGCGCTGCAAGAAATAGGCTTTCTCTATTACTTCCGTCATCTGATCTTCGACGAAACGCCATTTATCGACCCCGGCTCGCCGATGATTCCTTTTTTTCTGCTCATTTGGGGTTTGGCGGCCATTGGGTTGACGATAGGATTTCGAACCCGATTGTCCGCCGCGGTCAATTATGTTTTCTGGGTGCTGTTCACCAGCTTTACCCCTATGTGGCGGGACTTTGACGGCGGTTTCGATCAGCTCATGATTTCCTCGGGGCTCATGTTGATCTTCCTACCCTCGGAGCGGGCTCTGTCACTGGACCTGCTGCGGGAAAAACTCAAATATTCCCGCCCCGGGAACAAGTTCCAACCCAACACTCGGGTCCCGGTGCTGGCCTATTATTTGCCCGTGTTAATCTCCCTGGGATTCCTATATTTCGATTCCGCTATTCATAAACTGTTTTCCCCCCACTGGCGTCACGGCATGGGGGCCTGGCTGCCTTCTTCCCACCCTTATTACATTTCCCCCATCGATATGAGCTGGCTGCTGGAAATCAAGTGGCTGGAGCAGCTGATTGGCTATACCATCATTGGGTTTCAATTCGCTTTTCCCTTTTTATTCTGGCATCCCCGCTTCCGGGTGGTGCTCCTGTTTTTCGGGGTGTTATTCCATACCGGCATTACCCTTTCCTTTAATATTTATCCCTTTGGTTTGGGCATGCTGGTGCACTATGCCTTGCTGGTTCCTTTTTCCTGGTGGCGGCGCCTGGGTCAGTTGATTCGCCTAGATCAGCCCCGGCTGAAAGTCTATTACGACGGCCAATGCCCGCTTTGTCTCAAGACGGTGATTATCGTGGAGCACTTTGACATTCGCCATGGCGTAGCGTTTTACGATCTCCAAACCCACGCCGCCCAGGAACCGGCTTTGGCGGATTTAAGCGAGAAAATGCTTTTGAAAGACCTGTTTGCGGTGGATTCAAATGGCAACCGCTACCAAGGGCTGGATACCTATATTCAAATCCTTAAGGCCATGGGTTACCCAAAACCCCTGGCCTGGCTATTACAACTTCCCGGAATCTATCACCTGGCCGTGCGAATTTACCGTCATATCGCCGATAGCCGTGAACGAGTCAGCTGCGACAATAGCTGTGCCACGCCTCCCCTATCAGAAAGCCTTTTCCAACAATGGTGGCGGGAAAAGCTGGGCAGCCCTCACAAACAGGCATTCCGGTTGGCGCGCCTGTTGGTGGTGGTGGGACTCCTGCAATTGAACAGTACGATTCATTATGGATTGTTCTATCGGCTAAGCCTGACAGAAACGCCTTCGTTAATCGGCATGATGAGCAACATGATACTGTCGCTTTCCCATGCTTTCCTGGGCATCACGCCCCATGCCCTCTATCTGGCCGATCACTTCAAAGGCTATAACAAAATTTATGGAATCACTTATCTGGGTCCAGACGGACAAGAACGCTGGTTACCCTTTGTCAATGAACAAGGACGGATACTGAGCCCGAACTGGGGGCGGGTCCATTCCATGTGGGCGAATGTCGCCGTCACGCCCAGAGTGGAAGAATATTGGCTGAATAAATATATCACCAAAGTGACAGCATTTTGGGGAACCCAGGTGGGTCTCGATCTCAACAACGCTCATTTCTACCTCAAGGTCAAGCCTATCCGTATGCCGGACCAGTGGGAACCAAACCTGAGAGAGAAAAATTTAAACGGGCCGTGGCGTCCCGCCGGGGAAGTCGTATGGAAAAACAAAGTGCCTCACATTAAATGGTTAGAGGCATTGCCAATACCCAATTAAGGGCGTCGGAGTATTTTCAGTGCAGCGACGAAGGCTAAAAAACATACCACCCAAAGCAGAATGGGACCTGCAGGGCCGGTAAATTCCAAATTGAAAGCCTTGATGCTCAAGGTCTGAGCTTTTTCTTGAGCAGGAAAAGCCAAATACAACGTCGCCACTAGGCCAAAAGCAGCGATTGCTGAACAAGGAATGCCTAAATTCGAAGCCAGGTTCGAATTTAAAATATCCAGATTATCTTGATTTTTCAGCCAGTATGCCCGATAAAGAAAGCGCGCGTAGAACCACAAACCTATCGCCAGGAAGCCAATGCCTATATAGCCTGCATACACATAGAAGTGATTCATTTTGCACCTTTTTTCCCCCCCCGGTTCAAGGTCGAATCAAAACAGCCTTGTTGATTAGCGGCTGCTTTATCTTCAGCATCCAATGCTTGCTTGCGCAAATGAGATTGACGCAAAACCCCCGCACCCCATATTCCCCATGAGGCGGTTTTCAGCATCAAAAGAGGAATGGCGATGGTTTTTAGCCCCCAAATCGCCACGGCAACAACACCCGCCCCGGACAGACTCCAGGCAAAAACGCCAGCGGAACCTCCCACGATTACTTTGAGCGATAGCCTGCGACGGATCGCCCGATAGATTGTTATGATTCTGTGCGTCATCGGGCATAATCTTAATCACTTTCACACGCCAATCATGTGACAAGCGTCGCTAAAATGCAACGTTTTAGCAAAAAATTAAGGAAACTCTGATTTATTCAGAGTTTCCTGCGGCACAGGGAGGTGTCGCCAAAATCAATCACGGAAAGTGATTGATTTTGTGCAAAAAACGAAAATCGCACTTTTCGCTTTTTGCGCTCTGAGAATTCAAGGATGAATTGTTCAGAGCTTCCTTAAGATATCAACCAGCTCAGCTGTTGAGCGGAATCTGTTCCGGGCGGAGAATGCATAGTATGGCGGCTGTCAGGCCGGTGGAGTGAAGTCCGGAGCGATATGCTTCATCATCGGGTCATTAAAACAATCCGCTGATTCTGCCATTATCATCAATATCAATCCGCTCCGCTGCCGGAACCTTGGGCAATCCGGGCATGGTCATGATATTGCCGCAGATCACCACCACAAATTCCGCGCCGTGGGCCGGCCGTACTTCCCGGATATTCAGGATATGGCCAGTGGGCGCTCCCAATAGGCTGGGATCGCTGGAAAAGGAATACTGGGTTTTGGCAATACAAACCGGATAATGAGGATATTCCTTGCTGAGAGATTGCAGTTGCGCTTTCACCTTGGCATCAGCTTCTATGCCTGCCGCACCATAGATTTTGGTGGCAATGGTTTCGATCTTGTCCCACAAGGGCAGGTTATCTTCATAAAGAAAACGGAAATCGTTGGGCTGTTCCACCATGGCCAATACTTCCCGGGCCAGATCTTCCGCACCCGCGCCTCCTTCCGCCCAGTGTCTGCACACGATTGCTTTCGATCCAAGCGCCTTGACTTTTTGTTGCAGCAGAGCAATCTCCGCATCGGTATCAGAAACGAAATGATTGATGGCTACGACGCAGGGTAGGCCAAAGTGCTGGCGAATGTTTTGCAGATGCCGTTCGAGGTTAACGAAACCCGCCTCCAATGCCTGAAGATTTTCCTCCTGAAGCTGATCCTTGGGCACCCCGCCATGCATTTTCAGCGCCCGGACCGTTGCCACCAACACGACCCCATCGGGTTTCAACCCGGTTTTCCGGCATTTGATATCAATGAATTTCTCCGCCCCCAGATCGGCGCCAAAACCCGCCTCGGTCACCACATAATCGGCCATTTTCAAGGCAGTTTTGGTGGCTAACGCGGAATTACAACCGTGGGCGATATTGGCAAAGGGCCCACCATGTATCAATACCAGGTTGCTTTCAAGAGTTTGTACCAGGTTGGGGCGAATCGCATCCTTCATGAGCGCCGCCATTGCCCCGTGGGCCTTGAGGTCTTTGGCAAACACCGGTTTACCAGCGCGGTTATAGCCCACTAACACGTTCCCCAAACGCTGTTTTAGCTCTCCCAGGGAATTCACCAGGCACAACACCGCCATGACTTCCGAAGCAACAACGATATCGAAACCATCCTCTCTAGGCACGCCATTGGCCTTGCCCCGAAGTCCCTCCAGAATATAGCGGAGGTTGCGGTCATTCATATCCACCACTCGCTTCCAGGTGATTTGGCGTACGTCCAAATCCAAAGCATTGCCATGATGAATATGATTATCGGCCATGGCTGAAAGCAGGTTGTTGGCCACGCCAATAGCGTGGAAATCCCCGGTAAAGTGCAGGTTGATATCTTCCATCGGCACCACCTGCGCCCGGCCGCCGCCGGCAGCGCCCCCTTTAATCCCGAAACAAGGTCCCAAAGAAGGTTCGCGCAAACAAATCAAGGCTTTCTGGTCCAGGCGGTTAAGCGCATCTCCAAGCCCCACGGTGGTTGTGGTTTTGCCTTCACCGGCAGGGGTTGGGCTGATGGCCGTCACTAGAATCAACTTGCCATCGGGCCGATCCTGTACCCCTTGAATATAATCGAAAGATAGCTTGGCCTTATAGTGACCATAGGGATCTAGGAATTTGTCATCAATGCCAAATTGCTGTTTCGCCAATTCTGTAATCGGCCGCATTTTGGCCCGTTGCGCGATTTCAATGTCAGATAGCATGCTTCTTCATCCTTTTAATCAGCGCTGGTCGCCTTACCCTAGCTTTATTGGATTTTGGCGGCAACCCAGCATTCAACCGAAATATTTAACTGTAAACTGATGTTACGCACTGTCATTTCGAGCGTAGCGAGAAATCTAGCCGCCACAAAATGGATGCTGATGTGTCAAGATTTCTCCCGCCGGTCGAAATGACAGCCAAGGATAGCGTGAACCTGCACCTATCTGCCGGTGGCTGCGTAACATCAGCTGTAAAGACAAAGATTAAAAGGAATATCGGCGCAGGGCAAATAAAAAGCCAACCCTCACCAAGACCGCATCATTTAAACACGTAAAGTATCGATTGCCGGGGCTGGTGGTCTGATTCGAAAACCTCGCCGGCAGGGAGGCTGGCGTGGAGCCTACAGGGGCGAGAGCCGGACCGAAAGTCCAGTGGATTTTCGCAGCCGGGCGAACGCCCAAACAGGGAGGTTTGGGCAGGACTTTCTTGCGCAGCCCGATTGCGCCGCAAGAAAATATTCACGGCGCCTTACGAATGCAGACCACCCATAGCGTTCCGAGCAGTTACGACCCACTAATAATGTAAAGACGGAGCTGGCTTTTTACTGCAAACCAATTAATCAGGCTTCGGGAGGCGGCAATTTGAGAGCTTCCTTAAATTTAGCGATATGGCGGATGCCTTCGGAATCAATTACTTCTATGTTGTGCAGCCCTTCTGGACCGTCTTCCACGAGTATCTTGCCAGGATGAGGCACCAAATGATCGACCCCTTCCAGTATAAACTCCACAAGGTCATCTTTGGGATCATAACTAACACCATAGAACGGAACCCACTCCGCTTCGATTTGATCTCCCAAATTCATGCTCGCCACTTCAATTTCCGCTTGCACGGCTTTCAGATGCGCGGAAACATGGTCAAAATAGGTTTCCCATTGGGACTTAGGTAATTCACGAGTGGCCATAACAATCTCTCCTCCATTAATAAACAAATCCACAGGTTCATTATGTAAATGGGGGCTATGGCAAAAATTCACAAGGCCTGTTTCAAACCTAAATTCTGCATGTGATTCGAGCACCGAGGGTGTCAAGCAAGGCATTAGGCAAGGCGGCAAGCTAATTTTCGCGCAGGCATAGCAGCGCTACTTCGAGCAAAATTTGGCGCGGCCAACGCAGCATAAAGGCTTGATTTGGCAGCCGAATGCCGAAACACTTGCAGAATTTAGGTCAGATACAATGGGGTGGTTTCGGCAAACCCGCTATTTTACAGGCATATTTCAAGGGGCCTTTAGGAAACAGACGATGCAAATAACGGCTATTACCCTTTTCTTCTCCAAGCGACTGGGCGATGGCCTTGACAAACATCCGCATGTTGGGGAAGTGTTGATAGGTCAAGTAATATTCCCGTATGAACTGGATCACCTCCCAATGCGCGTCGGTTAATGGAATTTGGTCGCGCTCTGCAAGCATTTGGGCAACTGCTTCGTTCCAGTCACTCAAGTCTTCCAGAAAGCCTTCCTCTGTAACCTGGATGGTTTGGCCGTTGACATTCAGCATCACCACGACAAAATACGGGAATAAGTTTCAGTCAGTCCGACAAATTCTGCAAAAGAAACCAGCGTAATACTATCCAGCAACGCTTCCGGGGCAATTCCCCGCGCGGCCAAATCTTCTTCTAAGACATAAATTGTCGCGGAAGATTGCTTTAAAACTTTAGAGACTGTACTGGCTTTTTTTGCACCAACCACGGCGCCGCCAAGCAATAATACAGCGTCGTTTTCATTTGTCCGCTCAAGGCATTGACGAAAACCACCGGTTTGCGAAGGCGATTGAAAAACCAAATGAAGTATCCCCACCGTCATTACCCCGGCAAAAGGCGGTCGTGTTTATCCATCAAGCTGGGAACATGGGAGCGTTCGATCGTTTGCACCGATACAATCAAGTCTTTCTCATTGAGACCCCGTTCGAGCAGCGATTCCTTTTCTACCCATAAGGGTCCGATATCGTACAACGCCAGCGATTGTATCAACCCGGAAAGGTTTTTGTAGCCCAATTGCCCAGGTTGCTGAGCCTGCTTCAATGCCCAAACCCCGTCTTCCACAAATAATACTGATGAGGGCTGCTCAAAGGCGGCCAATGTCATCAATTGCTCTAATGCTTCCTGTACGTGGAGGCCATCAAAGGGCATGGAACGTAAGACCAACAGGTACCGAAGGCTAATCATTTGAATACCATAACTCGGTCCGCCTCAATCATGGCTTCGGCGGAAAGCGCCAGTCCCGCCACCCTAAACCCTGGCGCCAATTGGCTTTCTGAATTTTTCCAAACGCCTCGGCGCAAGGCGGCAGCGGAACAGATAACCAAATCGATACCATGCTTAACAGCAAGCTCGGACCACCGTTCTATCTTATTCGGCTCATCACCGGGAGGCGCTGCTTGATTGAGGGCATGGTAAACCCCATCTTGATAGAAAAACACCCGTAGTATCTGGTGTCCCTTGGCAAGCACCGCAGTCACAAAAAAATAGGCGGTATCCGCCGCTTCGCTATGATAGGGGCTACTATTGATTTGTATTAAGTATTTCACGAACCCTGCTTGGATTATATGGTCACTGAAGAATACCCAGTTATACTGCCTATATGACGTATCGAATTGTATTGGTGCTTGCGCTCATCTTCTTCACCCCGCTGGCCACGCCTATTGAGGAGTTGCCGGAAATGGGCGCGCCTTCAGATAGCGTGCTTACGCCCATCGAGGAAAAACGTCTGGGTGATGCGTTTTTCCGCAGTCTTCACCGCCATCTTGACATCAATCAAGACTTGGAAATTGCCAATTATATCGCCTCTCTTGGGAACAGTCTGGCCAGTCATAGCGATGCGCCTGCCCATGCGTTTCATTTTTTCGTGGTGCTATCACCGGAAATCAACGCTTTTGCCGGACCTGCCGGTTACATAGGCGTCAATTCCGGGCTGATTCTAAAAACCCGCTCCGAAAGCGAGCTGGCTTCCGTTATCGCCCACGAAATCGCCCACGTCACTCAAAATCACCTACACCGGGCCTTTGCCGCCGCCAAACGCATGACATTGCCAATGGCGGCGGCCACCCTGGCGGCCATACTCATCGGCACCCAAGTACCAGAGTTGGGTCAAGCCGCCTTGATCGCCCTGCAAGCCGGTGGGGTTCAGTATCAAATCAATTTCACCCGGGATAATGAAAAAGAAGCCGACCGCATTGGTCTGCAAATCCTGGCCAAAAGCAATTTTAACCCGAGAAGCATGCCGACTTTCTTTGAGCAGCTGCAACAATCGACGCAATTTTTGGGCAGGGATTTACCAGAATTTTTACGCACTCACCCGGTTACCAGCTCGCGGATTGCGGATACGCGGTCGAGAGCGGAGAAATTTCCTTACCGCCAGTATCCCGACTCTTTGTCTTACCTGCTAACCAAGGCAAAACTGCAGGTTTTGACCTCAGGGAATTTAGAAAGCACGGTCGCAGACTTTCGCAGCCGCTTAAATCGCGGCACACCCAAGCAGCGCGCCGCGGTCAAATACGGCCTGGCTTTGGCTCTACAACGTCAGCACCATCTCAAACAAAGCCATGAGCTGCTCGCCCAGTTATTAGCGGACTTCCCCGACCAGCCCCAATTCATCAACGCCATCGCCCAAGTGGAAATTGAAATGGGCCAAATCCCGGCAGGTCTGAAACGTTATCAAGCCGCCTTGCGCCGTTTCCCCGCTTCCAGGATTCTGCGCCTGGAATACGCCCAGGCACTATTAGAAACCCACCACTTTGATTCCGCCCGTAGATTATTGACTCCCTACGCAAACAATCCTCGCTTTCCAAGGCTGTACAAATTATTATCCCGCGCCTACGCAGGCCTCGGCCAAAACGCCGAGGCCCATCGCTACATGGCGGAATATTATTATGCTACCGGTAATCTGGAGAGCGCGATCCGGCAGGCCAAACTGGCCACCAAAACCGCCTCTGGCGACCGAATTGTCGCCGCAATTGCAAAAGAACGCTTGCGCTACTTCAAGGCGGAAAAAAAAGCACGAAAATAACCTCAAACCAATAATGACTCTCCCCGCGCTAGCCTCGGCAAATTCCCTTGCAGCCCCATGGCGTAACGCATAACTGCCAGGCGGGCGGGATAAAGCCGTTGTGCCAGGCTCAAGCCCAGGTTCCGCACCAGCTTCAAGGGAATGGAAGCATTGCTGAAAACCCGATAAAACAAATCCATCGTGGTCATCATGGTGAGATTATCCCGCCGGCGCATGACTTCGTACTCTTTGAGAACCTTGTAAGCGCCAATATCTTTTTGTTTGGCGTGGGCATCCACCAGCACTTGCGCCAGGGCCGCCGCATCCAGCAGACCGATATTCACGCCTTGCCCAGCCAATGGGTGAATCATATGGGCCGCATCCCCAATGAGAGCCACGCCTTCTTTGACATAGTGCTGGGCATGTTGGCGCTTGAGTGGGAAACTGCCCCGGTTTTCAATCCGGACAATATCCCCCAGCTCCCTGGGAAAAGCCTCATACAAAGCATTTAATAAGGCACCGTTGCCAAGGGACTGCAGCTCCCGCACTTTTTCCGGGCGTTGATACCAAACCAAAGAGGCATGTTGACCCGGCAGCGGCAAAAAAGCTTGCGGTCCTTCGGGGGTGAAACGTTGCCAGGTAATGTCTTGTTGGCCATAGGCGGTTTCCACCGTCAACACCAAGGCGGATTGTTCGTAGTCCCAGGCAGTCACCCCTATAGCCGCAGCCTGACGCACCTGGGAACGCCCGCCATCGGCCGCCACCAAAAGCCGGCAGCTCAAAACACGCCCATCTTCCAGCGCCAACTCCGAACCTTTGCCTTGATATTGAATCCGTTTGGGCTTGGCAGGACAGATAAAATCGATATTGTCAAAATCCTTTAAACGCTTTAATAAGCCTAATTGGATCAAGCGGTTTTCGATGATATAGCCCAGCTCCGGGTATTTGAGATCGCGGCTGCGGAATTCCGTGCCATCAGTCATTTCCCAGACTTTCATGCGCCGAAACGGGCACAGACGCATCTCGGCGATGGGATTCCATGCGCCTACACTTTCCAGAATTCTACGGGATGCGATACTAATTGCAGAAACTCTAAGATCCAGGGGTTGATCCGGTTCAAAAGGCTGAGGGGGGCTGCCTTCGATAACTGCTACTTTCAAAGGCAAATTCCCCAGTGAGCACGCCAGGGTCGCCCCAACCATTCCACCACCAACGATAATCACATCGTAGTGTTGTTTCATAGCATTGATCCTCATTTTGAAAGATAGCATTGGTCAAGATCCGATCATACTCGATATTGAACCAAGGCGGAATAAAAGAAAACCGGATTTACCCGCTCATCACTTACCCAACCTTAGTAACGTCGCATCAACGGGTTCTCAACAAGAAAACGGCGCTTTCATGTCAATCCGTCAATGTATGAAATCACTCAAATTGCGAATCAAGAAAAACTTTCAGCCCGCCGCCATCTCTCAAACTGTATTACCTACCTTTCGCTTCACTACTTATTGGATTGGGTTACCACAAGCAGTTGCGTTGACAATCCTCTTCCGCAATCTGTAGCAAATGTCAAAAGGTCAGCTGAGTGCGGACCTGAAAGATGTCCAGATCCTCGGCCTGTTTGATACGGCTGTTGTTGAGCTGGTGGGTCCAGTCGAACATCAAGCGCACGAAAGGATTCAAGTACCAGTTCATCCCGGCGGTAAAATCCTGGGCACGACCACCATGAACATCGTCGTCGTTGAGATCGACCCAGCCGTAACGGGCTGCCAGTTCCCACGCGCCCAGACCGCCATTGCCGAGACTGAAGAGCTGATGGGGCTTGAGGCGCTTGAACTTGCCCGCCGCCAGTTTGTAGGAAGCAGCCTTAGACTCGCCGGTCAGCGACCAGGTTGCCTGGACGTGGAAACCGTCGAAGCTAACGTCCTTCAGCCCGCCCTTGCGGTTCAGCATCGCATGGGTATATTCCCCTTCCACGCCGAAAGGCCCGTACACCACCGCGGCCTCGCCACCGATCAGGCCGACGTCCTCGGTGTCGGAGAGAGTGCCGCTATCGACTAGCTTGAAGCCAGACTGGTGCGAGCTTTTGTATTTAAACCGCGGGCCGCCTCCGTTGCTGGGTTGGCGGTAGGCGCCGCGAAGGCCGAAGTGCACGACACCCTCCTCGTTATGCAGCGGGACAAAAATCAAACGACCGGCACTCCCCCAACCTTCGTCGTTGCCCTTGCCGATACTCTCACCATAGAGGCCGGCGGCGGCGAACCAGTTTTTGCCATGAGATTGCAAGCGCATCCCCAGGGCGCGGTCAACCACCGCTTCGGTGATGCTGGTGTCTATCGCCCGTTCGATGAAGGGGATGTCATTGGAGCTCATTTCGACCTCCAGGCTGAAGGGCTGCTTCTGGTGACCGAAGCCGATAAAGTCCAATCCATAGGGGTTTAGGCCAGTGTATCCGACCCACAAATCTTTAATGTGGGTTTCGTTGTGAGCGAAATCGTATTGCGCGGAGTATTTCCAGTCGCGAAAGAATTTACCCTTGACGTGCAGACGGCCACGGCGGATTTCCAAGCCATCGTCGATGTTCTGGCCCACGATGTTATCCTGGTCGTGATAAGCTGCTTGCAGGTGCATCCGGCCACCGATCTTCATTTCGAAATTGCCGTCGCTGGTCGTGATTTGCAGTCCTTTCTTGAGGCTGACGCTGACATCGTTCTTGGTCAGCGGTTCTTTCTTCTTCAAGAGCTTGTCGTATTGGGCTTTGGTAATGGCGCCGTTGGCGAGCAAAATCTCGAGCAGTTCCGCATCGGCGGCCTGGACATAACCCTGCACGGCAAAAATAGCCAAACCGATCCCCCCAACCGGACCCCATAATTTTTTCAGTTGCATAGCTCACTCTCCAAAGATTGTCATTCAAAATCGTCACCGTAATGCAATATAACGATGAAATGTTAAGGATTGATTAAAGTTTTATGACGCTTGGGCGGGCTCTTGTCACTTAAATTTTGCAAGTGATTCGAGCACCGAGGGTGTCAAGCAAGACTATAGTCAAGGCGGCAAGCCAATTTTCGCGCAGGCGTGGCAGCGCTACTTCGAGCATAAAATTGGCACGGCCAACGCAACATAAAGGCTTGACTTGGCAACCGAATGCCGAAGCACTTGCAGAATTTAGGTGTAATATAAACCCCAGCATTGAGCCAAAGATGCTTGAAATAGGGGCCAATCATTGCCCTGGCCGGCTGCAAAACACCAAGAGGTAGAAAAGGGTTGCCATCTTTTCCGTTGAGATTACTTTTTATCGTCTTAATTTTGATCTATCCCCTTCCGCCAGTGTTGGGAGGCGAGCCCCTCAATGAAGAGATATTAAGTCAAGAACAAAAAACCGTTGAAGCCGCAGGTCTATCGGACGAGCAACGCAAACAAGCTTTGGAATGGCTGGGCCAGGCCGGTCAGTGGTTACGCCAGGCAGAATCGGCGGAAACCAACCGCAAGGCTTTGGCCCAGCGCCTGCAAACAGCTCCGAAACGCTTAAAACAACTCCGCCGGCTGCTACAAAACCCGGCGCTCCTTACCCGTCAATGGCCAACGCTTAACCTGTCCCGTCCCCTGGATCAACTGGAAATTCAATTGACTAAGGAAATAAACGCCCTCACTGCGCTGCAAGCGTCATTGGAAAAGAAAGAAGAAGCCCTGACAGACCTGCTTGCCGCCGTCACTACCGACGGCCAGAGAATCGCACAGCTACAGCGCCAACTTACCGCCGTCGAAAATGAACTCAAAGCCATCAGTGACAAATTGTCCGAACCTTTGACCCATACCCGTTATCTGGCGTTGGAAGGGCAGCGCCGGTGGCTTCTGGCGGAGCTGGAATGGCTCCGCCTGCGACAGGCCAATGTCGCCATCTTGACCGAACTCACCCGGGCGGAGAGAGATCTGTTGGCGCTTCAACTTGCCGAACGGCAAACTCGAATTGAACGCCTGCGCCAGGCAATCGAATCCATTCGCCAGCAACAAACCTTCATCAAGGCCCAGAAAGCGGAAAAAGCCTTGCGGGCGGCAGAGAAGGAAGTTCGACCTGAAATCGAAAAAAATCTTGTTTTGTGGTCCGAGCTGAAAGGACTCATTAAAAAGGAAAAGGCGCTCAAATCGGAACTTGAAAACCTCAAAAAAACGGAGGATCGAATCCGCGATGATTTCGACAAGACCCGCCGCGCCGTTGAGCTGCTCGGGACCGACGAAGCGTTAGCGCGCTTATTATTCAGAAGCTTTAGAAACCTGCCCTCCCTATCCGCGCTGCAACAATCCGCGGAAAAACGCCATGCTTTGCTGCGCAAGGCAATCCTCCGCCGCTTTGAAATTGAAGAGGCGCTGCAGCATCTCAGCGACCTGGACCGGCTAACCGGAACCTGGCTCCAGAACCTGCCTGAAAACGTGAGCAAGGGGCGCCGGGCTGTGCTGAAACTACAATTGAAAGAGGCCCTCAAAAACCGCCGCGAAGCATTACAAGCTTTACGGCAGGAATATACCCGTTACCTGGGAACCTTATCGGAACTAGACGCCACGGAAAAACAACTGGTGGAGCTAATCGCTTCTTACCGGGAATATATTGAACAAAAATTACTATGGATCCGCTACCGCAAATTGCCGTCTCTCCAACAATGGGTTACGCCCCTGCAAACGTTTACGGAAGAGAAAACCCTGAGTCGCATCTGGCATCAGTTGGCCGGCCACTTCAAGGCTGACCCCGCGCCTCCGCTGCTGACGCTGCTATTCGCCTTGATCCTGCTGGCGCTGCGCCAACGCGCTCACAAAGATCTGGAAGCCATGGCTCAGGCAACCCATAGCATTCGCAGCGACAATTTTCTCAATACCCTTCGCGCCCTGCTCGATACCGTGATTCTAGCCGCCCCCCTGCCCATCCTTTTATACGGCATTGGATTGTGGTTGCAGCGCAAGGCCGTTGGCAACGATCAACTTTTCGCTCTGGCTCAAGGCTTGATTGTGGCAGGCAGGCCTGCCGCCACCATGGGATTATTGCGGCAGATTTGCCGGCCGGAAGGGTTGGCCCACCGCCATTTGCGCTGGCTGCAGGCCACTCGAGAACAACTTTGGCGTCATCTGCGCTGGTTTTATCCACTGGCAGTGATATGTGCTTTTATCGTGGCATCCACCAGCGAACTCATCCTGACCGATCTTTCCTTGACCCTGGGGCGTTGGACCTTTGCTGCATTCATGGTGATTGCCAGTGGTTTGATTTATCATCTCTGGCGATGGGACGGCCCTATCATTTCCCAACTGAGAGCCTCCCGTCCCAGCTGGGTCGTTTCCTATCATGCCCTGTGGCTACCAGCCGTTGTGCTGATCCCGCTACTGTTGGCAATTGCCGCCGCCGTTGGTTATTACTATGCGGCTTATTACCTGGCCAGGGGATTATTCCGAACCCTTTGGTATTTTGTCGCCTTGATGCTGGTGAAGGACTTCCTGCTGCGTTGGATTTATGTGACGGAACGACGCCTGCGCTATCAGGAAATTCTGCGGCGAAGGGAGGAACTCAAGGCACAACGGGCTGAAGAAGAGCACGAAAGTGAATTGCCACCGGTGGAAGAACCGCAAGTGGATTTTGGCCAGCTGGGCCAGCAAACCCGCCGCTTGCTCCATATCGGTTTCTTCTTCGCGGCGCTGGCGGGTCTTTGGCTGATTTGGAAGGATGCCGTCCCCGCGCTGTCCTTTCTGGAAGAAATCACCCTCCCGATGACCACCACGAAAATCGTTGGCGGGGTGCCCAAAACCGTTGCCCTCACCCTGGCCGACCTGGTGACCGGATTGATACTGGGCATTTTAACCATGCTGGCGGCCAAGAATGTTTCCGGCCTGTTGGAGTTTCTGATTTTCCAGCGCCTGCCCATGGAAAAAGGCGCCCGCTATGCCTGGACGACCTTGACCCAATACATGATAGCGGCGCTTGGCATCTATGTGGTCTTTGCCTCTTTAGGGGTGCAGTGGTCGGAAATTCAATGGTTGCTTGCCGCTCTCTCGGTTGGCGTGGGCTTCGGTCTCCAGGAAGTGGTGGCCAATTTCATCAGCGGCTTGATTTTGCTGTTCGAGCGCCCCATCCGGGTGGGCGATATCGTGACCGTGGCCGATGTCACCGGCACCGTGTCCCGCATCCGCATCCGCGCCACCACCATTCTCAATTGGGACCGGCAAGAATTTATCATTCCCAACAAAAAATTCATCACTGGGGAGTTTATCAATTGGACCTTGTCCGATCCCATCAACCGGGTTTTGATTAACGTGGGAATCGCCTACGGCAGCGACGTTCATCAAGCCATGGACTTGATCCGGGAGGTGGTGGAAAGCCATCCGGAAGTCCTGGAGGATCCGAAGCCTTTGATTACCTTCGAGGAATTTGGCGACGATGCCTTGCTGATTATCATCCGGGCCTATCTCGGCACCATGGACAACCGGCTGAGCACCATTACCGAGCTTCATCACGGCATTTACGAAAAGCTCAACGCCGCCGGCATTGAAATCGCCTTTCCACAACGGGATGTCCATCTGGATACCCGCCAGCCGCTGGAGATCAAAATCACCGATCCGGCAAAGGAAAAAGGTTAAATTTCACCTAAATTCTGCAAGTGATTCGAGCACCGAGGGTGTCAAGCAAGCCTTTAGGCAAGGCGGCAAGCCAATTTTCGCGCAGGAGTAGCAGCGCTACTTCGAGCATAAAATTGGTGCAGCCAACGCAGCATAAAGGCTTGATTTGGCAGCCGAATGCCGAAACACTTGCAGAATTTAGGTTTCAGCTATTTTCCACCGCCTCGTGGTACTTGAGGCGAATCAAATCCAGATCCACCTGGGGGTTGGGCCATTGCATCTTTAACGATTCCAGACTCTCCACCACAATCTGCGAGATCGCCAAGTTACGAAACCATTTCTTATCGGCGGGGATGACAAACCACGGCGCATGATCACGACTACATCGGGACAAGGCATCTTCGTAAGCTTGTTGGTAGTCGTGCCAGTATTTCCTTTCACTGTAATCGGCTTCGCTGATTTTCCAGCGCTTCTTCGGGTTTTCCAGCCGCTTACGGAACCGGCGCAATTGCTCTTCGGGGCTGATATGAAGGAAAAATTTGAGGATATGCGTTCCATTATCCGCTAGCAGGCGCTCGAACTCGTTGATCTGGTCGTAACGTTTTTCCCACACCGATTTTGGCACTAATTTGTGTACTCGAACCACCAGCACATCTTCGTAATGGGAGCGATTGAAAATAGCCACTTGTCTGCGGCCCGGGGCTGCTTTATGTACGCGCCAAAGAAAATCGTGGGCGGCTTCTTCCTCGGTGGGGACTTTGAAGCTGGTGACCCGGCAGCCCTGGGGATTCATGTAGCCCAACACGTGGCGGATAGTGCCATCCTTACCGCTGGCGTCCAATCCTTGCAGGACGATCAGTAAACTGCGTTTGTTTTCCGCATATAACAAATATTGCAAATCCCGCAGGCGCTGGAGGCAATCGGCCAGATCCGCTTTCGCCTCCTGTTTATTCTTATATCCCGGCGTTGCATCGGTGTCGATCTCCGCTAAGTGGATTTTCTTCCCTGGCAGGACCTTGAAACGCTGTAGGAAGGAAGTCTTTGCCATTTAACCCAACCCTGGAAATAATGCGATCAAGCCATTGGCGATGATCTGCACGCCAATGGCCGCCAAAATCAAACCGGCAACCCGCTGCATAATATTGATGCCGGTTACGCCGAAATAATCATCAATGGATTGTGCTTTTTTCAAAATCCACCAAATGGCGAAACCTACGCCAGCCACCACCATTGAGAGTACCATACGCCCACCTATTCCACCGGCTTGGTTGGCAATCACGACCACCATACTAATCGCCGCGGGACCCGCCATTAATGGAATAGCCAAGGGAACGATAGCGATATCTTCGCGCCCGGCGGCTTCATCGGCTTCTGCTGCGGTTTGCGCCAGTGCACTGGTGCGGGCGTGGAGCATGGAAACCGCCATCAACAAAATCACCAGACCGCCACCTACTTGAAACGCTCCCAGGCTGATATTAAAGAGGTTGAGCAGCAATTCACCCAGCCACACTGCGGCAAGCAAGGCCACCGTCATGGCAATCGCCGCAGTGCGGGCAATTCTAAGCCGGTCTTCAACTGGGCGCTGTGCCGTCAATGCAAAATAACCGGAAACCGCATCCAAGGGATTCACCACAATCAATAGGCTGATAAATGCTTTGATGACAAAAATCATGGCCTCCTCCGTTGTAAATTGCGCAGTATTACTTGGTTTGTTCGAGTATTTTCCTCCCTTTTGGCGTCAATTCCCATAAAATCCGGCACTGTTGGCGTATGGAACATTCCTTGCACAACGGCGGACAATCTGTGGACAAAGGGCGTAAATAGCCCATGTTCACCAACTGTTGCAGCATTTGCCGTAATAACGATTCAGACACGCCCAATCGTTTTGCCAAACGGGGCACGTCTGTTTGCCCCACCCGCGCTACTTCAACCAACAATTGTTTAAGCATGGCCGGCCAACCACGAAGTGCCGTGATAAATAGCTATGCCCAACAAGATCGCCAACAGCAATGTCACTGTAATATCGAATAGCGTCCAGCGCAGACTGCGGGTTTCCTGATAGATTGTCACGGTGGTGGCAAGACAGGGCAAGTAGACCATCATCACCACCAGGAACGCCAGTGCGGTGGCTGGTGAAACGGCTTGCAATAAAAGCGCGCGTAATCCAGCGCCTTCGCCGCTGTATAACACGCCCAGGGTTGCCACTACGTTTTCCTTGGCCACGAAACCAGTCAGCAGGGCCATCAATAAACGCCAATCCATACCCATCCATTGGCCTACAGGCGCCAACATCCGTCCAACAGCAGCCAGCCAACTATGATCGATACCCGGCCCCGGGAAACTGCTCAAAATCCAGATCAGCACCGCCATGATCAGGATAATGCCACCGGCACGCCGCAAAAAAGCCAGGCAATGATGCCAGACATCAAGCATCACGGTTTTCCAATTTGGCAGGTGATAAAGGGGTATTTCCATAATGAACGCTTCTTGCCGGCCTTGAAAAAGAAAGCGGTGAAAAATCGCCCCCAACAGAACCAACAGCATCAAATTGAAAACCACCAGACCGGTTGCCACAACCCCCGCCCAGTTGCCAAAAAATATTGGCGTCAGAAATGCCAAGACTCCTAAGCGAGCGCTGCACGGAACCAGGGGAATCAGAAGGATAGTCAACAACCGGTTCAGTGGTGATTCGAGAATGCGCGTTCCCATCACCGCCGGCACATTACATCCAAATCCCAAAAACAGAGGGAGAAAGCTTTTCCCGTGCAGTCCCATCCAGTGCATACAGCGGTCCACCATATATGCCGCTCGGGCTAAATAGCCGCTGTCTTCCAATATCGCCATAAAAGTAAAAAATACCGCCAATATGGGCAGAAACGTCAAAACGGTTCCGGCACCGCCCAATACACCATCACTCAATAGATCCACCAACCACTCTGGCGCTTGCCCTGACAATGCTTGCTTTACCCACGCCTGGGCGGGAACGACGAGGCTCGACTCTAGCCAACCCTGAAGCGGTAAGGCCACGGTGTAGGTAAGAAAGAAAACCGACCCAAGCACGGCCACCAGTACCAACCATCCCCACAAGGGATGAATGGCAATTTTATCGAGGCGGTCCGTCAGACTAATGCGGCCACCTTGAATTTCGTGGACCGCAGCTCTAAGTAATCGCGCCACCCATTCATAACGGCTGCTGACAACCGCCAATACAGAGTCTTCATGATGATGCAAACGCTCCGAGAGCGACTGCCAACATTCTGTGGGCACCCAAGACTTAACTTTTTCAGTAATTTCCTGGTCACCCTCCAATAATTTCAACACCACCCAATCGACCGGATAAGGGCTAGGAACGTAGTCATTCAGTTGTGCCTCGATATCCTTCTTCAAAATCCTGATTGGCCCTTCCAATTCTGGCCGCAGTGGATTGATAGACCGGCTCCCTTCCGCCACCGCCACCACCATATCCACTAATTCCCGCACTCCCTCATTGCGGTTAGCCGCCATAGGCACCACGGGAATTCCCAGTGCTGCTTCCAACACGTGTGGTTCGATTCGAATGCCTTCTTCCTCAGCCAAATCCATCATATTGATGGCAAACACAGCCTTGACTGGTAACGCCAGCACTTCCGCCAATAAATACAGCCCCCGTTCCAAATGCGTCGCGTCCGCCACTACGACCACAACATCGGGGTGTTCTTGAATAATGTAATCCCGGGCGATGCGCTCTTCCAGAGAATTCGCCGTCAGGCTATAGGTGCCAGGCAGATCGATGATTTCCAGCAAAATATCTTCACGGAATTGATGGTGCCCTACCTTCTGCTCGACCGTCTTCCCTGGCCAATTTCCCACATGTTGATTCAGACCGGTCAATAGATTGAAAATCGTGCTTTTTCCTACATTCGGCTGACCGGCCAAGGCCACCACATAACGCTTGGGTTCAGCAATAGGCTTGGATTCTTCCATCAGCTCGAGCTCAATCCTGCCTTGACGGCTGACATGAATCTTTTCGGCCTCCCCCCGCCCTAATACCACCCGAGTCTCGTGGGCGCGCACAACCACCGCGCCCCGATTCTGCAATACCTCCAGCAGTACGCCCGGCCGAAGTCCCAACGCCGCCATCCGGCTCACAAAGGTAGGGCCACCTTCTAGGGACTCTATTTTTACCCGTTCACCAGCCGCTATGCGGGCCAGGACGATATCAGATTCACTCATCATGCCGCCATGCTAAATGCCAACCGAATATTTTGACTCCAACTCGATTGAGCTTATTCGATGCCAGGATAGAAATCCCCCCTCCTCATACCCATCTATATGGGAATGAATCAACTAAATACAAGCTGTGCAGAAAAATCATGAAAACAAGTAACCCGCTCACAATTTGCAACCCTATTCTGATTCCTTTACTCAGGTCTTCTTTTATCGTTGTGACTGGCCTATTGATTAGCGCCCTAGTGTTGGCCGATTCCACGACTCAAAATTACTTGGCTGACCAACTTACTCGGCAGCAACGAGAAATTCAGGCATTAAAGGAAAAGATGCAGGAGTTGGAAAAATTGGTGGAATCCCAGGCCAATATTATCCAGCAATTACAAAAAGAAGCATTGCCGCACACCGCTAACCATAAACCTCCCGCGTTAGCTGCCGAAACGGTGACAAAAAAAGAAACTGATGGAGTCATTTTAGAAGGCCTGAAATTTAGCGGCTTTTTTGACGTCCACGGCTATACTCGAGGCAACCGTCAACCAAAATTGACATTCGGTACGTTCGAATTGGATTTGGAATACCATCACCCCTCGCACTTTGCCATGAATGCGGCGTTGGTCTGGGATGGGGACGAAGTGACCGTGGGTACGGGCGTGGTGGACTATCACTGGTTTGGCGATCAAACTCCACCAAGGGGCCGCATCTTTTATCAAAAGGCGGTTCACATCCAGGCTGGCCGGTTTGATATCCCTTTTGGTAACGATTACCAATTTTTCGCCACACCTGACCGTATCACCCTAACGCCACCCGTCACCACCGAGTTAGTGCAAGAAGGCGGATTTAACAGCGATGGTCTTAGGCTCTACGGCACTTGGGGACTGGTGGATTTTACCGCCTACTGGGTGGATTCCCTGTACGACTCGGGGGGAACATCATTTGGCTCTCGTTTGGGACTGGGACTCAAAGAAAATCTATTTTATGTACACACCCATCAAAGTCCCCGCTCGCTTGATATCGGCGTATCCACAGTATTGGATTGGGATGAAGACAGCAACCTTGCCAATATTATTTATGGGGCCGATCTAAGCTACAGTGCCCATTTCTTCCAAGTTCTTGGGGAATGGATGTACCAGGATAACCGCGAACAAGCCTCGCAAGAGCTGGATGAAATGGCTTGGCACCTGACTCTGATCCTGGAAGCAGAACCTTGGCTAGGCTGGCCTCTGCATCCCTACTTACGCTATGGCCGCTGGGATCCGGATTATTCCTTAATCAACCTCGATGAACAAAACTTTGAAATCCACGCCCTGAGACGCTTGACAGCGGGCTTTAATTATCAACTCAACAAACATTTGGCGTTGAAGCTGGAATATTTCACCCTGTTCGGGCGTCAATCACGCATGCTTTTTGATACGAAAAGCCGGGGACTTGCCCAGTTGGTTGTGAGTTTTTGAAGGAAGGAAAGCGGTCATAATTCTTATATCTAACCCTGGAAATACCTATCGGCTTCCAGGGTTAGATAACTTTTCTCAAGCAATGAATAATAAAATCACCAGACTTTACGTCCTGTTAACTGCGTTCCTGCCGGAAGCTCACATTCATTCTCTGGAACACAACTGACTATTTCCGCTTCCAGGGTTGTTGGCGAAGTTATATTGATGGCAATTTCGATACTAGTCGTATCATCAGGGGTCACTTTGATTTGCTTCGCATTGATGGTATCGCCATTTCTTTTCCCCAGAAAAGCATCCCAAGCACTGCCTCTCCCATCTAAAGTCGCAAAAACAACCCGTTGATCGTCATGTTCATGTAACGTGGTAAACATAATGGTTTGGCCATTCAACTGAACAGCCCAAATCCCATCATAGGGTCCAGCGGCCAAGCCCCCTCTTGAAAACGGTAATGTTATTAACCCCAAAGCCAACCCTATTATTTTATGCTTCATAATCCTCTCCTCATTTAGCAGGCAAATTATTGCTTAGTTTATTAACGGAAAAGAACCAACCAAGGAACCTGAATTATCCTAACGTCAAAATAGGATATGAGCAATGCTTGAAGCAAATATTGAAAAAGGTTTGTTATGTAGTTCTTCACATAGTCAGAATATTAAGAAGCTATCTGGTTATGTTGCAACCAGTGATTTAATTGATGGAACGGCATCGGTCTGGCCATAAAAAAACCTTGGGCGATATCGCAACCCATTTCCTCAAGCAAATCCCAAGTAATCTGATCCTCCACCCCCTCCGCCACTACCGTCATACCTAGTTTCTTGCCTAGGAGAATACAAGATTCGACAATAGCTCTAGCTTCGGCATCCTCTTTCATGGCAAAAATAAAGGACCGATCGATTTTGAGCTCGGTAAAAGGAATCCGGTGGAGTTGTACCATCGATGAATAACCGGTTCCGAAATCGTCGATAGAAAGATAAAACCCTTTCATTCTTAGCCGGGTCAAAATGTCCAGCGAAGGGATCAGTTGTTCCATCAACGCGCTTTCGGTAATTTCCAGGGTGATACGGAGAGGATTTAATTGCCGCTCCTGAATCATCAAGGCAAGATGTTCCGGAAGGGAGAGATGAGTAATCACTTGAGAAGAAACATTCACCGCTAAGGTAATACTGTCAGACTCTGCCGGCCATTGACTTAACTGACCAACTGCCTGGCGTAACACCCATTCGGTTAAGTCACCAATAAGATCTTCCCTCTCTGCCAAAGGGATAAAGCATTTTGGGGGTAACAACCCTAAATGTGGATGTTGCCAGCGAACCAAGACCTCTACACCAACTAACTGTTTTCCCCGCATTTGAATTTTGGGTTGGTAGTGTAGTCGCAAGTCATCGTTATCTATCGCCTGTTGCAGCTCGTGCCGAGGCAATTCACCACATCCATCTGTTCCTGAATCTTTTTCCAAGGTGTTCGCAGACAAAGAATTGAACATTTGCTTTAATTCAGGGAAACGGACAGGTTTACAGAAAGAAGCCAGAATATTCAGGCAACTCTCCGATGCGAAGCGGCGAGCGGCATGCAATACGCTTTCATCGTACCCGCTAACCAGAATGATACCGATCTCTGCATCAAGTTCCGCAAGTTTACGAAGCACTTCCACGCCATCCATTTCAGGCATGAGCAGATCCAAAATAACCAGATTTAAATTGGGATGGCTACGGTAGAATTCGATAAACGCGCTGCCATTCTCGAAATACAGAGGATCAAAACCATCCTTGGCCGCCATCTCACAAAGAAGCTGTCCGAGTTCCGGCTCATCATCCACAATGGCTAGCATCTGCTTCATTTTTTCGTATTACTTTAAGGTTTACCTTTGAGTAAAGCAGCGATATTCAACCCTAATTCCAACTTAGTATAGGGTTTTGGCAATAGTTTCGCATCTATATACTTTATTTTATTCAGGCTCATTGTGTTCCCAGCGTGGCCAGATGTGAGCAAAATCTTGATCTCCGGACGGAGTTGTGCGGCTTGCTGCGCCAGTTGAAGACCATTGATGCCACCGGGCATCACGATGTCGCTGAACAGCAAATCGATCTCAGCGTGGGTTTTGAGCATTGTCAGCGCTTGCACTCCGTTATTCGCTTCCAGGGTTTGGTAGCCCAAGCTTTGAAGATGGGTGACTGCCAATGTCAGCAATTCAGGCTCATCGTCTACCACTAAAATTGTCCCCGTCCCGGCAGGAACCGTTTGGTTTGAATCCACTTTCGAACTCAAACAAGTTTCCGGCTCGGCTATCTGTTCAGCGCGAGGGAAATATAAGCGGAATTCTGCGCCATTGCCTGGCTGGGAAATCACTTGGATATCGCCGCCACATTGCCGGATGAACCCATAAACCATAGTAAGTCCCAGGCCGCTTCCCTTGCCCATTTCCTTGGTGGTAAAAAATGGCGTGAATATCTTGCGCCGGACTTCTTCGCTCATGCCAATCCCGGTATCCCGGATACTAATCACCACATAGTCGCCCGCCGATAGTTGAGGGTGCATTTCTTCCGAAGCCGGCAACAACGTGTAGTTGTAAGTTTCAATGATGAGCCGCCCCCCATCTGGCATCGCGTCTCGGGCATTTAGGACAATATTAAGTAATGCGTCTTCGGCTCTTGATTTATCAATATGCACCGGCCACAACGCCTCCGCCAATTGCAATTGAAAATCAATATTCGGCGTCAATGATCGTTGCAGCAGTTCAGAGAGATCGAAAATTAATGCATTCAGATCCACCTTTTCCAGTTCCCCGCTGCCGCCACGGGCAAAGTCGAGCAATCGGCGGGTCAGTTGAATGCACTTTTCTGTCGATTGTTCTATTTTCGTTAGCCACGGTCGCGCGGTAGTATCCTGCTGCAAATATTCATTGAGGAAATCAAGATATCCCAACACCACATTGAGCTGATTATTAAAATCATGGGCTATCCCTCCTGCCAACTGCCCTACCGCTTCCATCTTCTGAGAACGGTGTAATGCTTCCTCTTGGAGCTTACGTTGGGTAATATCGGTATAGACCCCCAGCACCCCGATGACCTCCCCCGCTTGGTTATACAGGGGGACCTTGCTGGTTTCTAAGGTTCTAAGACTACCATCCCTGGCCGTTAAGGGTTCTTCGTATGCTAATTTAGGCTTTTGGGTTTCCATCACACGAATATCATCCTGCCGGTAAAGCTCGGCCTGTGGCGCCCAAGCCATTTGCGAATCAAGCTTTCCTACCATTTCCTCCGGTGAGTCCAGACCGGCATCTTTAGCAAACAGCGCGTTGCAACCTAGATACTTGCTGTCTTTATCTTTCCAGAAGACCCGGACCGGGATCGTATCCAGAATGTTTTGCAGCAGCGCCTCATGTTCCTTAATTTTTCCCTCCGTGGATTTTTGTTGGGCAATGGCTTTGCGCACAACGGCAAAGGTTTTGACCATGAACCCACCCCAAAGCAATAACATCAGCAAACCTACGAAAAATAGTCGCCAGAAAAGCTGGGCATAGGTTTGATCGAGCTCTCGAGTAAGCGTATGAACCGTATGATCGTGCATGTGACGCAACTGTTCAGCCGCAAGATGGGCCTGAGTGAGTTGCTCAAGAAGCGCAGGAGAATGAGACGCCGCCTGCTGATCTAATAAAGGCCGCAGTCGCTGTTCCAATTGAAAAAAAGCCGGATCAGACTGAGGCCATTCGAACTGTTGCCGAAGCTCGCGAATTTTGTCCAGCAACAGCCCGATCATTTTAGTATTGGGATGGCTAGTCACCCCAGTGCTGGAAATAGGCAATTCAGTCAGGCCAGGCAAAATTTGAGATGCCTGGAGATAGATAAACCGGAAACTATCTAACTCATGTTGTAATTGATATAAAACGGAAATACTGGGTAAATGATAGAGACTAAGAATTTTCTCTTGCTGATTGACTGCTCGCCATTGTTGATACATCAAGGCAAGAAACAATCCAACCAATGCAAGCCCCAGAAATACCAACGTATAAATATAACGTGGCAGGCTTTCAATCCCCGGCGGGGAACTCCTGGATTTGAACATGAAATCAACTATATTTCAGAACATCATCTTGTTTCACAGGATTGCCAACAAATTCCTCTCATCCTCCAAAGTCATCATAAAAGATATTCTCCCGCTCCACGCCTAAATTGTTGAGCAGATTCAACATAGCCTGAAGCATGGGCGGGGGACAGCGCCAAGCGCACATTAAACCGCACCCGGTTACCTTCGGCCGGCGCATTGGCCATAGAGTAGGCACGGGTGGTGGGCTTTTCCACAACTGCCGAATAGCGCCACCAGTCAAAACGATCCCAAAGATCCTGAAATCGCCGGTCAATCTCGAAATCTGCAAAACGTATCCGGCGCGGCCGGGCTTCCAGCAAAATAAACTGGCCCGCGCGGAAGCGCAGCTCCGGCTGTGGCGGCAATTTAATCACTGGCTCTTTAATCAGCGGCGTCAAGTTGCGATTGGATACCACTGTCCCCTCCCAAATGTTGGATCCCAGAATTTCCGGCGGCACCTTGACCTTAAGAGGCCGCTTGACTGGAATCTGACAACTTAATCGCCAGCCTTCCTTCAGTAATCGGGAGGATAATTTTCCCTTTTCCGTCGGCAGCACCGGCCCTGCCCCTTCAACTATCAAGCGGCACTGGCCACAGGTCCCTTGCCCGCCGCATGCCGAGGGCACATGAATTCCGTGCTCCACCAACGCCCACATCAACTTGGTGCCAGCAGGTACTGTCAAAGTCAGCTCATCGTTGATCACCACGGGCACTTCGCCCTCCGGCGCCAGAAACGCTTTGGCAATCAGAATCAGTAAACTCAACAACAGAACCAAAGTAACAAAGACGGTGACGCCTATCAGTATCCGGTCCCCTTTGTCAGCAATAACGGCCAGCAGCGGTTCACTCCAGGCCATCAATTTGTCCAAAATCGGGTCGATTGCGTTCATTCGTCTTTCTCCTGTGATTTTCGCAATCGCTGCAAATAAGGACCGTAACCCTCCGGCCCCAACCAGTAACGGACCAGTTTGTCCACGCCCCGGGTGGTGAGGGTCGCGCCGGTCAAGCCATCCACATGAAATTCCTTAGAATCTGCACCTGCTTGCCCAACCCGAATGGCTACCCTCCCCTGGTCATCAAAAGCACGCTTTCCCCGCCACAATGCCTGCCAGCGCCGGCTTGTGATCTCGCCACCAAGCCCCGGGGTCTCCCCTTGCTGATAAAATGTAATCCCAGCGATATGTATCAAGTCTTGCTCCAAGGCAAGATAACCGTATAAAGTCGACCACAAACCTTTGCCGACAATCAGTAAAATTACTTTATCGAAACCGCCATTATTTTTTACTAAATATACAGGCATGACCTGAGGCCGATACTTCAGGCCAATCCGGTCCCGCGGAATGGATTCCCCATAGCGAGGATCCTTGGCGGCTTTATCGAAATCAAAAGTATCGGGATGCAGGTAATCAGGCAGACCGGTTACATCCACCTCCTGGGTGGTTTTGAAATCCACCAGTCTGCTGACGATTTTTTTCTGATAGAGCTCGAAGGGATTTTGGGCGGTATCATCTATGCCAGCTACTGCCAAAATGTTTCGAATCCGTTCAAGACGCCGGTTTTGCTGCTGGCGTTCTTCCAGCAGCACTGCCGCGGAAGTGACCACAAATGAACATACGATCGCCACCCCCAAGACAACCGCAAGCGTTTTTATGATTTGGCGCATACATTTTTTCGTTTGTTATCCATGGCTATGAATCAATATGCGGTCAAAGCCTGGCGAATACAAGCGAGAATTAATGTTATTCGCTAGCGCTTGGAGTCAATTGATTCTCCAAAAACTCCTTTAAAGCGACAGCGTTGTTATGTTCCCGGTCCGTCGCTGAGTAAAGCAAAGTAATGTTTCCCTTCTTCAAAGCCCGGAGCAAAGGCTGCCAAGCTTCTGGTTTTTCTTCAAGTTCGCCAAAGTAGCGATTTTTAAATGTCTCCCAGCGGGACGGATCGTGACCGAACCATTTCCTCAACTCATTGGATGGCGCCACTTCCTTTAGCCAGGCGTCCAACTGCAACGCCTCTTTTTTGACTCCCCGGGGCCAAAACCGGTCCACCAAGTAACGCCTTCCATCAGTGGATGCTGGAAAATCATAGATGCGCTTGATATGGATCATATTTAACCTTACTACAACCGCACCCGCCGCAGCCTCAATGCATTCAATACCACCGATACCGAACTCAAACTCATAGCAGCAGCGGCAATGATGGGTGACAGCAAAATGCCAAAGAATGGATATAAAACCCCAGCGGCCACCGGCACACCCAAAGCGTTATAGACAAAAGCAAAAAACAGATTCTGGCGAATGTTACCCATCACCGCCCGCGATAGGCGGCTGGCCTTGGCAATACCGCGAAGATCGCCCTTCACCAAAGTAATATCGGCGCTCTCCATGGCGATATCGGTTCCCGTACCCATGGCAATACCGACATCGGCTTGGGTCAAAGCCGGGGCATCGTTCACGCCATCGCCAGCCATGGCTACCTTGCGGCCTTCGGCTTGAAGGCGCTTGACAATTTCGGTTTTGTGTTCCGGCAGCACTTCGGCATAGACTTGATGGATACCCAGCTTGAGGGCGACAGCTTGGGCAGTGGTGCGGCTATCGCCGGTTGCCATGACGACTTCCAGGCCCTCATTTTGAAGGATTTTCAACGCTTCCAAAGTGGTTTTTTTAATGGGATCGGAGACGCCAATCAGTCCGCCAAGGTGATTATCGATGGCAACGAACATGACTGTTTGCCCTTCCTTGCGCAACTGCTCGGCGCGCGTTGCTATCTCATCGAGTGGAATCTGCAATTCTTCCATCAACTTGGCATTACCCAAGGCGACTTCATGCCCCCCTACCTTTCCCACTACCCCGCGCCCAGTGTGCGAGCGGAATCCTTCCACAGGCGGCAATGTCATGCCCTTTTCTTCCGCGGCGCGGACGATGGTGACCGCCAGCGGATGTTCGCTGACCCTTTCCAAGGCAGCCGCCAGCGTTAGCAAACGATCCTCATCGGTATCCGCCGCTTCAATCGTCGTCAGCCTCGGTCGGCCTTCGGTCAAAGTGCCCGTTTTGTCCACCACTACCGTATCTACTTTTTCCATGGTTTCCAAAGCCTGGGCGTCTTTGATCAGAATACCTTCCAAAGCACCACGGCCGACGCCCACCATAATTGACATCGGGGTCGCCAAGCCCAGGGCACAGGGGCAAGCGATGATCAATACCGCGACGGCATTGATAATGGCATGGGCCAAGCGCGGCTCAGGCCCCCAAAGGTTCCAGGCAATGAAGGTCAAAATCGCGACTGCGATGACAATGGGCACGAACCAAGCCGCGACCACATCCGCCAGACGCTGAATCGGCGCCCGGCTGCGTTGGGCTTCCTGGACTTGGCGGACAATTTGAGCCAGCAGCGTATCGGAACCCACCTTCCGGGCTTCTATCAACAACGTCCCCGTGCCGTTTACCGTCGCACCTACCACCTTATCGCCGGGCCCCTTCTCCACGGGGATGGGTTCTCCTGTCAACATGGACTCGTCCACACTGCTGTGACCTTCAATGACCACCCCATCCACCGGGATTTTCTCGCCCGGCTTGACCCGCAAGATATCCCCCACCCGCACTTGATCCAGCGGCACATCTTCCACGCTGCCGTGAGTTTCATTCACCCGGTGAGCCACGGGCGGCGCCAAGCCCAACAGCATTTTGATGGCCGCACTCGTCTGGCTGCGGGCTTTAAGCTCCAAAATTTGGCCCAGCAGTACCAACACGGTAATGGCAGTGGCGGCCTCGAAATAGACCGGAACCCAGCCTTCAGGCGAACGCAGAGACTCCGGAAACAAAGCAGGAAACAGCACCGCCACCGTGCTATACATCCAAGCCACGCCGATGCCCAAGGCAATCAGCGTGAACATATTCAAGCGCCGCAAGACGATGGACGCCCAGCCACGCACGAAAAAGGGCCAACCCGCCCACCACACTATTGGCGTCGCCAGCAATAATTCGGTCCATTGCAGTCGGCGGGAAGTCAAAAATTCCGGTAATGCAGAAGGCGCCAGATCGTGAAGCATGGCCAGGATCACCACCGGCAGTCCCAATACCAGGCCAATCCAAAAACGCCGGCTCATATCGGCAAGTTCGGAGCTTTCCTCCCCGGCACCTCCTGAAGACACGGCACGCGGCTCCAGCGTCATTCCGCAAATTGGGCAATTGCCAGGGACGGGACGGATAATCTCGGGATGCATGGGACAGACGTATTCGACCTTTTCCACTGCCTTTTCTGCTTTGACCGGCTCCAAGGCCATGCCGCATTTTGGGCATGATCCGGGGCCAATTTGCCGCACTTCCGGGTGCATTGGGCAAGTGTATTCTTTGGCCTCGAGGGCGTAATCCTTCTCAGGCTCTAGTGGCCTGGCGCATTCCGGGCAGAAACCGGGTTGATTGGAAGCGACATCAGGATGGGCGGGACAGCGGCAAACCGTGCAACAAACGCACCCTGGTGGGAGTGGTTCGGAGGAGGACGAACGAAAAATCCCCATCCAATCGGCGCGTAAAAAAAAGTTGTACAGGGGTACCCAGATCAGAGCAAAATACCAACCATAAGCATAACTTTCCACCAAGCCGAGAAGAAAACTTGGCCAACTCAGCCAAGAAAATCCCGGCAGCCATTTTTGCCAGTCCAAATACAGTTGATGCTCGGGAAACAGCAAACAGCAAATCACGCACAGGGTGTAGCTGATGGCAATAAACAGACCGGTTGCCTGGCCTGCCGCATGCAATGAAATCGGGCTTTTCATGATGTTTTATCTCCAGGATTAGAATCGGGCGGAATTGTTCTTTGTCTGCTTTTCGGCATACCGAAACCGCTCTCGACTCAGGGGGTTGATTCATGACGGCTTTTCTCCAGCCATTGCAATACCCAACCATAAATCACCGGTAGAATGACCAAATTCAGTACCATCACCGTGAACATCCCACCGAGCATTGGGGCGGCGATGCGCTGAGCCACATCGGCCCCGGCACCTTGACTCCACATCAGCGGTACGAGTCCGGCCATGGTGGAAATAGCCGTCATCGCCACTGGCCGCACCCGCAAGGAGGTACCTCGTTCCACTGCCTGCCAGACTTCGCCTGAACTGAGAGCCACCTTGCCAGCGCGGCGACGATTGGCTTCCTGATTGATAAAGCTGAGCACCAGTACTCCGATTTCTGCCGCCATCCCCGCCAGGGCGATAAAGCCCACCGCCACCGCCACGGAAATGTTATAGCCATTCCAATAAATCAACCAGATACCGCCAATCAGAGCGAAAGGAATGGAAATCATCACCACCACGGGTCCGCTAAGATTGCGGAAATTGAAATAGAGCAGCAGGAAAATAATCAGCAAAGTCAGAGGGACGACTAGTTTCAAGCGCGCCTTGGCCCTTTCCATATACTCGAATTGACCCGACCAGCTCACGGTGTAGCCAGGGGGAATCTTTACTTTTTCGCTCAACACCTGCTTGGCCTTGGCCACGAAGCCGCCTATGTCGGAAGTGTCGATATCCACATAGATCCAGGCATTGGGCCGGGCGCCCTCGCTTTTGATCGATGGTGGCCCACGCCGAAGCTTCAGATCGGCCACTTGGGACAAGGGAATTTGGGCACCGGTTGGCGTTGGCACCAACACCCGCTTGAGCATCTGCAAACTATCCCGGAAGGCGCGCGGATAACGCAAATTGACTGGATACCGCTCCAGTCCCTCGACGGTCCAGGTAATATTCATTCCGCCAATGGCGCTTTGAATCACATCCTGAACGTCCCCAACAGTAAGGCCGTACCGGGCCGCCTCGAAGCGGTCGATTTCGAAATCCACGTAGTAACCGCCAACGGCTCGGTCACCAAAGGCCGATAGGGTTTCCGGCAACGTTTTCATAGCCCTTTCAATCGCTTCTGAAACTTTTTGTAATTCAGTCAGATTAGGGCCAGACACCTTAATTCCTATGGGAGTTTTGATCCCGGTGGAAAGCATGTCGATGCGGGTTTTGATCGGCATGGTCCAAGCGTTGGCAATGCCTGGGAACCGGATCGCTTTGTCCATCTCCGCCATCAACTGTTGGGTGGTTTTAGAGGGGTCGGGCCATTTTTCCTTAGGTTTAAGGCGGATGGTGGTTTCTATCATCGACAGGGGGGCCGGATCGGTCGCGCTCTCGGCCCGCCCCACTTTACCGAAAACATGATGCACCTCGGGGAAGGTTTTCAAGATGCGGTCGGTCTGCTGAAGAATTTCCTTGGCTTTGGTAATAGAGACACCCGGGAAAGTTGTGGGCATGTAGAGAATATCGCCTTCATCCAGCGGCGGCATAAACTCGCTCCCTAATTTGGAAAGAGGATAAAGTGTTAACGCCAGCAATCCAGCCGCGAGCAGCAAACTGAGAATGCGGAAACGGATCGCCAACCGCAAAAGCGGGGTATGGATAGCGTGGAGCAGCCGGTTCAGCGGGTTTTTTTCTTCTGGAATCACTCGCCCGCGAATCAAATAGCCCATCATTACCGGCACCAGTGTAATCGCCAACACGGCACTGGCACCCATGGCGTAGGTGGCAGTAAAGGCCAACGGTTTGAACAGCCGTCCTTCCTGGGCCTGGAGGGTGAAGATAGGTAAAAAAGAGACAGTAATCACCAGCAAGGAGAAAAACAGTGCCGGCCCCACCTCACGGGCGGCACTGCCAATGGCTTGCCAGCGCTCGGGGAGGGTGAGCTCACCTGCTTTCTTTTCTGCCGCCTGAGCCAAGTGTTTGTGGGCGTTTTCAATCATCACGATAGCCCCATCGACCATGGTACCAATGGTGATGGCAATACCCCCCAGGGACATGATATTGGCATTAAGGCCCTGGGCCAGCATGATGATGAAAGCTGCCAATATTCCTAAGGGCAACACCAAAATAGCGACAAATGCCGAGCGCACATGGAGCAAGAACACCACACAAACCACACTGACAATGAGAATTTCCTGAAGCAAGCTATCGCGCAAGTTGTCGACCGCCCGCTCGATCAAGTCACCACGGTCATAGACTGGCACGATTTCAACACCTTCAGGGAGACCGACTTTCAGCTCCTCCAACTTTTCCCGCACTTTGCGGATGGTAGCCAAGGCATTCTCGCCAAAACGCATCACCACGATGCCACCAGCCACCTCGCCTTCGCCATTCAATTCCGCCAAGCCTCGGCGCAATTCCGGTCCCAGTTGGATATGGGCGACATCGCGCAGGCGGATCGGGGTACCGTTTGCGTCCACGCCCACCGGAATGGACCGCAGGTCATCGAGTGACTGGATGTATCCCAGCCCCCGAACCATATATTCGGTCTCTGACATTTCAATCAAGCGGCCACCGACATCATTGTTGGAACGCTGAATGGCATGCTTGACCTTGGCCAGCGGAATGTTATAGGCAAGCAACGCATTGGGGTCGACTTCCACCTGATACTGCTTGACGTAACCACCGACAGAAGCTACCTCGGCCACTCCGGGCACGGTTTGGAGGGCATAGCGCAGGTACCAGTCCTGAATCGAACGCAATTGCGCCAGATCATGGTTGCCGCTTCGGTCCACTAAAGCGTATTCATAGACCCAGCCAACCCCGGTGGCATCTGGCCCCAGGGACGGCGTTACCCCCGCTGGCAAACGGCCTGCGACGTAGTTGAGATATTCCAGCACCCGGCTACGGGCCCAGTACATATCAGTGCCATCCTCAAAGATGATGTAAACAAAGGAATAGCCGAAGAAGGAATAGCCCCGCACGACTTGAGCCTTGGGCACCGCCAGCATGGCAGTGGTCAAGGGATAGGTGACCTGGTCCTCGACCACTTGGGGCGCTTGGCCAGGGAATTCCGTGAATACAATCACCTGAACATCGGACAGATCGGGAATAGCATCCAGGGGGGTATTCTTCAAACTCCAAAGCCCCGCCGCCAATAATAATCCCGCGGCAATCAGTACCAGCAGCCGGTCACGAAGCGAAGCATTGATCAATCCTTCAATCATGGCGACCTCCCTGTGGCATTGCTTTCATCTTATCAGCGCCCATGGTGTTATCCATTTTCATCGGCATGGGCTTATGTTCACGACCATTGTGTGCGTTGCTGGCGGGTGTGTCCGGGAGGTCTTCGCGGCAGGTATGCCGCGACGAAGCTTCCAGGGAAGGATTCACAGCGTCCTCCCGGACACACCCGCCAGCAACGGATTGCCCCGGCTCCCTGAATTTGAGCATGGCCTCCCTCAATTTAGATTCAGAATCAATCAAG
The DNA here is from genome assembly GCA_001566965.1 of Methylothermaceae bacteria B42. Lineage (NCBI taxonomy): Bacteria > Pseudomonadati > Pseudomonadota > Gammaproteobacteria > Methylococcales > Methylothermaceae > Methylothermaceae bacteria B42. Next base: position 85,967 of record LSNW01000031.1, read on the forward strand.
AATTGACCGGAAATCACCACCTCTTCACCTTCCGACAAGCCGGCCAAGACCTCGACCATGCCATTGGAAGGCACCCCCAGGACCACAGTCCTGGGTTCAAACCTGCCCTGGCCTTTGACAACAAACACGTGATCCTTAAGGCCCGTGCGCACCACTGCCTCGGTCGGAACCGCCAAAACTGCCTTCTTCGGCCGGGTGTGGATGGTGGCATTGGCAAATAGCTCGGGGCGGAGCACCAAATCGGGATTGGCAAACTCTAGCCGAACCTTAACAGTGCGGGTCTTGGCCTCGGCATAGGGATAGACATAGACGACCTCGCCCTTGAACACCCGGCCGGGCACGGCAATCAAGCGGATCTCCGCAGGATCGCCCACCTTGACCCAAGGCAGTTCATATTCATAAATATCGGCATAGACCCAGACCTTGCGCAGATCCGCCACCATGTACAATTCCGTCTGAGGAGTCACATACTGTCCTTCGCGCACGCCGACATGAACCACATACCCATCCACCGGCGAGTGAATGTGCAGGTTTTTCATGATTTTTCCGCTGCGTTCCAATTCCCGGATCTGATGAGCGGGAACATCCAGTAATTCCAACCGTTCCCGAGAGGTTTTCACCAACTCCCGGGCGCCGTGGCGGATATCCCTAAAGGGGCTATTTTTCAGGGCTTTCAGGCTCTTGAGCGCCAACAAGTATTCCTGCTCGCTGGCGACTAACTGGGGGGAATAGAGACTCAAGAGCTCATCATCCTTGGCGACAGATTCCCCGGTTTCGCTGATAAAGAGTTTTTCCACCCACCCCTCCGTCTTGGGATGGAGTCGTGCCAGTAGATCTTCATCGTAGGTCACTCGGCCAACGGTATGAATTGGATTGGAAAAATCCCGCCGTACCACTTTAGTCGCGCGCACACCAATGGTCTGCACAACGGTGGGGTCGACAACCACGGTGCCAGACGGGCCGCTGGTCTCTACCGAAGCACCGGGACATCCCGGTGGATAAACAGGCACATAATCCATCCCCATCTCATCCTTGGCCGGGGTCTTGGAAGTGATAGAAGGATTCATGGGATGGCGGTACAACATGGGTTCGCATTCGCTCTGTTTTGCCCCTGTCTCCGGGGAAACGTTTGGCGAACGCAGGCTTCCAAGCCAATAGCCTGATCCCACCCCTAAAGTCAACGCCAGCACAATGATCAACTTAATTGGCATCGAGTGTCCCCTTTTCTTCCGTTATCACAGGTTTTCCCACCGCGGCTTTCAGTTTCGCCAAAGACTGCCGGGCCTCTGCCAGCGTCTTCCAGTATTGAATTTCGTAGTTATAGAGGGTCAGCTGAGAACGCACCAAGTTGAGAAAATCCACCTTATTGACTTGGTAACCAGCCAACATCGAGGCGACTGTTTGGCGCGCCTGGGGAATGATGCCCTTGTCAAACAAGACCACTTGGTTGCGGGCGCGGTGGTAATCGGCCAGCGTCGCCGAAATCTCGGAGCGCACACGGTTCCAAGTGTCTTGCCATTGGAATTGATCGCTCAGTAATTCACTCTGGCGCTGATCCACGGCTTTGGCCTGTTTGGTGGCAAAGTAAAGGGGCACATTCATGCTCAACTTCAAGGTCAAAAAATCGGGGCGGCTCGTGCCATTGGGATTCTGGCCGCTGCGAAAACCGTGAAAGGCGCCAACCTTGAAGTCTGGCAAAAAGTCTTTTTTCGCCAATTTAACGCGGCTCCGGGCCGCTCGAATCTGCTTGTCAATCCTGGCCAACAGCGGCCGCGACTGCTGAGCGATAACAAACAATTCCGCCTCTGGCGGGCTTTCGGGCAGGTTTCGATCTGCTTGCCTGGGGAGCAATAGAGAGGCATTGGCGGGATAATCCAGCAATGCATTCAACTGGGCGGCGTCTTGCGCTCTCAAACCAATCAATTGCAACTCCTGGTCCAGCAGACGCGACAATTCCAATTGCGCCAGCAACACATCCTGTTGCAGCCCTTGGCCCACCTTATATTTGGTCTGAGCGATTTCAACGAATTGGCGCAGCAAATCCTGATTGGCGGCAATAATTTCCAACGCCCGATCCAGATAAAATACCCGCCACCATAGAACTGCCACGTCACGCAGCAACCTTAGTCGCCATTCCGCCACGTCATCCCCAGCCGCTCTGGCTTCCCACTCGGCAGCTTCTTCCTTGAGCTTCAATTTGCCAGGAAAAGGCAACGCTTGGCTGATCCCAAACTGCAGTTGGGTCATCGCTTCCTGAGGAATATCAAACGTATCCACCGGCAGATTGAGGGCATTAAAACTCACTACCGGGTCTGGCAGGCTACCCGCTTGTGGGGGAACGGCCTTGAGCGCTTGATAACGGGCACGGATGGCCGCCAATGACGGGTTGGCGCTTTCCGCCTGCCGTAATGCTAACGCAAGGGTTAACGGATTTTTCTCAGCCGTGCTTGGAGGGGAGGAATCAGCCGCGACCACCGCGGCTTGCAGCACTAGGCTAAGGCATAACAACCATTTTGGGAACATGAATCACCTCGCATGGAACAATCAACCCGGTTTGCACAGCGTGCAAACCAGTCTTGACACCGGCTAATGCCGGTGGGATTGTCAAGCGAGGATTCGGGGAGGCCTTCCCGGTGGAGGAAAGGTGGAATTTTGAAAGGAAGTGACGTAGAACTCAGGTATCTTACCTGAAGCGATAAAACCGGTAGCTATTTCAGCCGCCGCAATGATTGCCGGCACACTACAGCCACCGTCTCCGCAAGAAAAAAACGCCGACAGACACAAGGAACACGAATGCGTGCAATGGTGGCTATCTGTCAACGCTTTGACCTCGGGTAATTGCACGGATGCTTCAACCGATTGCATGTCAACAGCGAAAGATTGGCCCATGCCCGCTGCCGCCGACAGGGAAACCAGCCAAAACGCCATCATGCAAAAACAAACTCGAAGAAGCATTAAATCATCGGTCCATGAATCAACTTGATTGCTCAAACCTAGCAGACAACTAAATCAGAAGCAACCAGCAATCACTTATATTGCAATTTTTCTTCGGCTTTTACCTGGCCGCCAACGCCGCGGTTTTGAGCAAGTCGAGCAGATCAAACACTCTCGCCAGGTATTGATCATGGATTTTCATCTTGCTTTCTCCGCGCCCTTTGAGTTCGTTGCCCAGCTTGCCAATGAATTTTTCCAGCCGGCGGCGGTGCATCCCTGTGACGGCAAGCAGTGGATCGACTATCACCCCGGCCAGGGTGGAAACAACCGCCAAAGCAGCCATGACCGCCCCGGTGGAAGCGACAATCAGGCCCGTGGAAGCAGTAACTGGAAATACTGAATAATACCAAGCCCCCAGAGTGGGGCCGAGCCAAAAACCGGAGACCGCCAGGTGATGGGCAATCACACCCGCCAGAGCGCTGCCACCTGCCACTGCGCCGGGCGTCGCCTGATGAAAAGTGGCATAACCTGTCGCCAGGGTAATGATACTGGTGGCCAAGTCCGCGGCGGCGGTGCGGGCAATGGCTAGTTGAGACAAATTATGCTCGAGGGTGGTTTTAAACCTGGGAGAACCCACCTTGCCATGGATGATTTCCAAATAACTCTCACAAACCGCCGCCAACTCAGGTTCCGATAAAATTTCCGCCAACAACACATCCCGTCGGGATTCACGTTCCCCATCCTGGTAGGGCAACTCCAGCAATTCAGTGTATATCAACCATTTCACTTCCCGCTGAACATCGGTTTCAAAACCCTGGGGCAGTTTCTCCAATTTATCCGCCAGTCTCTCAGCACCCAGTTTCCGGCCAAGACTTGCCAGGGCCTGGGCCCCCAGTGAAGGCACTGCCCAGACAATATTCAACGGCGCCCGGTAAAGGTCTTTCCCCAACGCTTTGCGGTGCAGTTTCAGCGCGCCTTTTACGGAGAAATACTTATCCACGAACCCGGGAACCCTGGCATTGCGGGATTGGATATAGCGTTCAATGCCACGGTTGACAGCCTGTTCCACCAGGCGGGAATCCAATGACGGGACTGACTTTGCGTCAAGGGTGATGTCTTTCATGTCCTTTAGACACAAACCACTTAGGAACGATCCTTGTTACTCGTCGCGGGAACCCTTGCGGCGGTTGATCACATATCCGGTAATCGGCGCGCTGAACGGCAATAGCAACATTCCCGGCAGCCACAATACTTGACGGCGCTGGCGGATGCCGTGAATTCCGATAGTCATGCGCTCATGACCCCGGCGCGGCTGGGCCCGGTAAGTTCCCAGCAACCGGTCCCACCAGGGCAAGTTAAAACCAAAGTTGCAATTGGCTTCGTCGTCGGCGATCGAATGATGCACCCGGTGCATGTCCGGCGTCACAATCAGCCAGCGCAGCACCCGGTCCAATGCCGCCGGCAGGCTAACATTGCCATGGTTGAACATGGCAGTGGCGTTGAGCAGCACCTCGAAGAGCACCACCGCCACCACCGGCACCCCCAGCAGCACGATGGCGGTAGCCTTGATCCCCAGGGAAATCAGAATCTCCAAGGGATGAAAACGAATGCCGGTGGTAACATCGAAATCCACATCGGCATGGTGAACCCGGTGCAGGCGCCACAGGGCCGGCAAGGCGTGGAACATGACGTGCTGCAGATAGATGATCAGATCCAGAACCACCACCGCAATCATCACCTGCCCAAGCGGCGGCATCGATAGCATTCTCAGCAACCCCCACCCCTGATGCTCGGCGAAGGCGGCAACGCCAACCGCCGCCATGGGAAACAGCAGCCGCACCAGCAAATTATTGATGAGCGCCAACCCAAGATTGTTAAGCCAGCGCATGGGCCTGGGATCGCGCCACTGCCGCCGCGGCAATAGGGTTTCCCATAGAATCATCAAGACCAGCACCAGGGCAAAGCAACCCAGGCGAATAAAAATTTCGTGGCTTAGAATCCAGTCTTGCCAAATAGGCATCGGGTTCTCAAATCAGGATGGCAAAGTTTTAGCGCTGGACCGGAATACGGTTATCAAACACATTTCACACCATTCCGCCGCGCTGTGGGACCGGATAGAGCATCTTCCCGCCCTATTCGGCTTTTCTATCATAGCATCCTTATGCCCTATGAGTATCTTCCAATGACATACGAGCCTGAAGGGAGGGCGTAATTCCAACGTATAAAGTGGCATCAGCCATTTTGCCAATTTCAGAGCCTGACAATAAGACTTTCTCGTCAGCCTTAGTAAGTCACTCGAATCAAATTGACCCCATCAACAACTGCATCAGCCGCTTAGAGTCAACGCTTTCACCACTTAGCGCCATTGCCAGTAATTCACCACCCAGCACCGGCGGCGCAATCACCATATTGGGTTTGACGCGGCGAATGCGTTTGAGATTGCGGGCATCATTGATAGCAGCAACGGTTTTCACTTGCCCTAATTCCTTGGCCGCCAAAACAATAAAGGCATTTTCAGAGTCATCATCGGTCAACGCCAAAATGGCTTTAGCCTTGTCACCCCCTGCCAGGCGCAGTATTTCCAAGTCGCTGCCATCACCAACCACAACGTCAAGATTGGCATACTGACTGCTCTCCGGCTCCCGCTTCAAAATAAAAGTGACATGCTCACCCCGCTTGCAAAGCTCCTGAAAAGTGTTGTTCGCCAACGCGCTTGCGCCAACGATGATGTAGTGATCTTTCCGTTGCACTTGCTTTTTCCTCCCTTGGAACAAGTTTTCTAGATGGCGGTTGATGAGAGGGACAATAATCGCCCCGAATATGGTCGCGGCTGCAACCATGCCAGCACTAATTAGGGAAATCAGGAACAGCCGCGCCTGCGGGGATTTAGCGACAATATCCCCATAGCCCACCGTCGAGAGCGTCTCAATCGTGAAATATAGCGCTTGATCCAGGGTATGGATAGGCGGCTGAAATAGATCCCCCAAAATATAACTGCCAATGACACCATAGCCAACCAGCACCAACAGACTCGTGGCGGAAAACAGCGTGGCGGTCGCCAGGCTGCTGCGGTCAAACCAACGATAACTCAGCAAAAGCGCCAAAAGTAATATCACGCTGTAAGGAAGCAACCATTCGTGCGGACCTTCAGAAGGCTGGAAAAAAAGAATGGCGATTCCTGCCAATAACGCCAGTACTGTAGAGCTCCACGCCAGCCGGGAACGCAGCAAAAGACCGGCAGACATCACCAACAGGAAAATCCCGACGGCGATTTGTGGCAGCCCTGACAAGCCAACATTGACCAAATTCAAGGTTAATGTCGTCAGCGTTTGGGAAAAAAAGTGCAGCCCTAAAGCATGGATCAGTGGTGGTAATACATGCACGGCTCCCAACAATCCTACCCCGAGCGCCAATGGCAGATGGGGAACCCAGCGTGCGAACTTAATTACCCCAAACCTTGAAGAGTTGACACGTCGAATTTTTTTCAAAATCCAAGCCATAGAAATAAAAGTGTTACGTATCGCCTTCCCCAAAATATTAAAGGTTGTTCCATAGGTAGAGGTGTTGACAACGACAATAGCCTGTTACGCGGGATTAAACGTGTAAACGCTATAAAATTATCGCTTAAGTCATCCCTTGTATTTCAAACCATTAGCCACAAAATAAAAAAGCAAGGACCAGTTTGCCATCAATCGATGACTTTAGCGTCGATCTTTTTGGATATAGTAGTCGTGTCATAGCAACTTTCTCGATAGGGGGAGACGATGGTTTGGGGAAAGCGCCGCAAGCAGAATACCAGAATCCATACCGATCAGTTACTTGATACCAATCTAAATACCGGCCTGACCGAAGCCGAAGCCCGCCAGCGGCGCGAGATTTTCGGGCCCAATGAAATCCCAGAAAAAGAACCTTCCTTTTGGTACCGCCTTTTCAAGCGCTTTTGGGGACCGATTCCCTGGATGATTGAAATCGCCGCCCTCCTATCGGCCTTAGTGCATAAGTGGGAAGACTTCGGCATTATCGTCACCCTTTTGTTGGTCAACGCTTATATCGACTTTCGTCAAGAATCCAAAGCCATCAGCGCCCTCAAAGTGCTCAAGCAAAAGCTTTCCAAGACCGCTTTAGTGCTGAGGGAAGGACATTGGCTATCGATTCCAGCCCGTGAACTGGTGCCTGGCGATGTGGTCAAGCTCAAGATCGGCGATATCGTCCCTGCCGATATCCAGCTCAAAGAAGGCGAATATATACTCCTGGATCTATCGGCTTTGACCGGTGAATCCCTTCCCGTGGAAAAGAAGCCTGGCGATTTAGCCTATAGCAACGCCGTGGTAAAAGCCGGAGAGATGGTGGGTATCGTTACCGCTACCGGCCTCAATACCTATTTTGGCAAGACAGTAGCCTTAGTAGCCAAGGCTGAACGAGAGGAACGCAGCCATTTCCAACAAGCGGTGATGACCATCGCCAATTTCCTTATTGTTATCACTATAATCCTAGCCCTAATCATTCTAGCAGCCGCTTACCGTCATCACGACCCGATGATGGAAATGTTGCGCTTTACCCTGGTGCTAGTAGTCGCGTCGATTCCAGTGGCTCTACCAGCAGTATTGTCTGTCACCATGGCGGCTGGGGCGCTTAGGATGGCACGCAGAAATGCGGTAGTCAGCCGGTTGGCGGCAATCGAAGAAATGGCTGGCATGGATATTCTCTGCAGCGATAAAACCGGCACCTTGACCCAGAACCGCATGGAGATCACAGAACCGGTCACCTACCACGTTTATCAACTCGATGACTTATTACACTACGCTGCCTTGGCCAGTAGAGAGGAAAATCAGGATCCACTGGAAGTTCCCATCTTCCGTAAAGTGGAGGAAATGGGCCTTAAAAATCGACTGACGGCCTGGCAACGGCTTGAATTCATCCCTTTTGATCCAATCCGCAAACGCACTGAAGTCTCCGTTATGCGCAATGGCGAGCATCTTAAAGTGGTCAAAGGCGCGCCTCAAGTGATATTTGCTCTATGCGAACGGGTCAATCACCACGAAGAAATACTTGAAACCGCTCAAGATCAAGTGGAAGAGTTTGCCGAGAAGGGTTACCGCACTATTGCCGTGGCTATCAGCCGCGACGGTGGTGAAAGCTATGAATTGGTAGGGCTGCTGCCTTTTTACGATCCCCCGCGGGAGGATTCCGCACCCACCATCGCTGAAGCCCGAAAACTCGGCGTCAGCGTCAAAATGGTTACCGGCGACAACGTTGCAATCGCCCGTCAAATTGCCCGCATGTTAGGCATTGAGGGGGAAGTTTATGATGTCAAGGAATTCCACGCAGGCGCCGAACGCGAATTAATGCTGGTGGCCCAAATCGTCACCGAAACCCTCTTTTCAGAACTCAAGCCCGACGCTACACCACGGGAGATCCACCGTGCTGCCCGCAAGGTGTTGCGTAATCTTGAAGAAGCCCTGGTCAAGACCGAAGCCCAACGCGAACTGGTGCGCAAGCACGAATCGGAAATCATCGCCCTGATCGAAAAGGCGGGCGGGTTCGCCCAAGTATTCCCCGAAGACAAATATTTTATTGTCGAAGAATTGCAAAAGGCCAACCATATCGTGGGCATGACGGGCGATGGGGTCAACGATGCGCCAGCCTTAAAAAAGGCCGATGCCGGCATCGCGGTTTCCGGCGCCACCGACGCCGCCCGCGCGGCCGCCGACGTCGTGCTTTTGGAGCCTGGGTTATCGGTGATTGTCGAGGGCTTCAAGGTCGCTCGCCGTACCTTCGAGCGCATGAAAGCCTATACCATCTATCGGATCAACGAGACTATCCGGTTGATTCTTTTTCTAACCCTGGCGATCACAGTGTTCAACTTTTATCCGGTCACCGCCATTATGATTATCATCTTGGCGCTGCTCAACGACATTCCTATTCTTGCGATTGCCACAGACAACGTCAAACTAGCGGAAAAGCCAGTTCGTTGGAATTTCATCGAGGTATTGGGCATAGCCACGCTGATGGGTATTTTAGGCTTGGTTTCTTCGTTCCTGGTGCTTTTTGTGTTGGTTCACTATTTTCAATATTCGATGGATTTCATCCGCTCGGCCATCTTTCTCAAGCTGGTAATTGCAGGTCATAGCACGATTTTCATTACCCGCAGTTATGACCGCTTCCTATGGACACGCCCTTTTCCCTCCTTGGCTGCTATTGGCCGCCAATCTTTCTACCGGTATCATCGGCGTGCTGATGGCCGTCTATGGCTGGTTCATGACCCCGGTGGGTTGGGATTTCGCTCTATTCTTTATGGCCTACTATTTTGTTTGGATGCTCTTTATCGACGCTATGAAAGTGGGGGCTTATAGGGTTATGCGCCGTCGCGGCTGGGTGGAATAAGTCACTGTCTCGATATTCAATCTACTTGAGCCTTCTCGATGGCCTCTGACAAATCCTCCATGAAACGGGCGGCGTCGGCGCCGGCAAGGACTCGGTGATCGCAGCTGACCGTCAAAGCGCAGCGCCCGGCTTTGTCTGCGGCGGCAACCGCAATAATGGCGCTGGCGCCCAAAGGGACGATGGCGTCAAACCAAAGCACCCGGGGGAAAACCCCTAGATTGGAAAGATAAAAACTGGCGCCTTCATAGTCACCCGGCTGTAAACGGCGGCGTTGGGTTTTATCTTTGAGAATGCGCCAGTCTTCGGCCAATTCTTCCAAAGGGCGGTCCGCCACGTCCCGTAGGACCGGGGAGATCAAACCATCGGGGGTATCCACGGCGATGGCCACATCCACTTGTTTGCGCCAGGCAAGCCCTTTGGGCGTCCAAGCGGCATTGACCAGCGGGTGCTTTTGCACGGTGCTGGCACAAACCCGGGCCATCAATAATGTTAAAGAAAGCTCCCGCTGTTTGGCCAAATCATGAAGGTTTTTCAATTGCACCCGGGTGGTCAGCTGAAACATAGGCGTTGATGTGGTGGCGGCCATGTTCTCGGCAATTTTCTCCCGGAGACCGGAAGGCCGTTTAATTTCATAGTCGGCGCTGTAACGCAAATCGGGCGCGGGCGCCGACAAGGCTGCGGCAAGCACCTGACCTGCACGGATAACGCCATCGGTACCAGGCGCAAGTGTCTGCGGATCGATATTCAATTCCTGGGCCAGCTCCCGCGCCAGTGGCGTCATCCCACCGCTTACTGTTGGACGGCCTGAAAACGCAGCCTGTAACACCGGCGATGATGCTGGGATAGTTTCAGGATGAGAGGGGGGTAGAAGGGTGCCAGGACTGGTCTCTGACTCAACCTTGGGTTGCGCTTCTTCGGCGGCAGGCGCCGGTACTGCCGCTTCTGAAGTTGTGACGGAAGGGGTGGGAGGCGATGAGGGTATTGTCTCGGGCTGGGGGGCTTTGGCAAGGGTTTCTTCGCGGCTATCGGCAATCCATCCGATGACTGTTTTGACTGGAATATCGCTGTTTTCCTGGGCCAAGGGACCGGCTAAAAATCCGTCCTGAAAGGCTTCCAATTCCATTAATGCCTTGTCTGATTCCACTTCGGCGATCACCTCCCCTTTTTTTATGGAATCCCCGGGTTTTTTCAGCCAGCGAACCAGGCGCCCGGTTTCCATCGTGTCAGAGAGTACCGGCATGGTAATTGGGTGCTTCATGGCTTGATCCTCACTTCAGCAGTTGCTTGGCAGCGGCAACAATATCTTCAACTTGGGGAATCGTTTGTGCTTCCAGCCTTCCGTTATAGGGCGTCGGCATGTCGAGCCCGCCCAAGCGCAGAGGGGCGGCTTCCAGTTGGGTAAAACAGCGTTCTGTTAACGTTGCGGCAATTTCAGCGCCAGCGCCGGCGAAGCGGCAATCTTCCTCGACAATCAATACTCGGTGGGTACGGGCGACAGATTCTACGCAGGTATTCCAATCGATAGGCGAAAGACTTCTCAGATCAATCACATCTGCATTGACCCCCTGTTCAGCCAGTTTCTCCGCAGCCTGCTCGGCCAGCACCGCAATCTTCGAGTAAGCGATGATTGTCAAGTCCCGTCCCTGGCGGCGGAGAAGCGCGCGATGAGGTAGCGGCGGAGGCAAAGTTTCGTCCACCGGCCCTTTGCTGAAATAGAGCAGTTCATGCTCAAGGACGATCACCGGCTCATCACTGAGGACCGCCTGTTTGAGCTGCCAGTAGGCATCCTGGGGTGTGGCTGGCACCACAATGCGCAGTCCGGGCACGTTCATCAAGGTGTGCTCCAAGCGCTGGGAATGTTGGGCCGCCAACTGTTTGGCCACCCCACCGGGCATCCTCACCGTCAAGGCCATGGGAAAAGCGCCACCGGACATAAACGGAACCTTGGCGGCCATATTGATAAGGGCGTCAAGCGCCAGCAAAGCGAAGTTAACGGTCATGATTTCCACCACTGGACGCATGCCCATCAGGGCCGCGCCCACCCCCAATCCGGTGAAGCCACCTTCAGAGATCGGGGTATCGCGCACCCGCCATTCGCCATATTTGGCATACAATCCTTCAGTGACCCGATAGCTGCCACCGTAGAGACCCACATCTTCGCCCAGGATAAAGACCGCCTCATCCACTGCCATCAATTCGTCAAGCGCTCGGTTGAGTGCCTGCCAGTAAAGCATCTCTTTCGCCATTGGAGGTCTCCTAGCCCGAATATTACACTAGTATCCCGGATGATGGCGCCGGACAGGTGCAACTGGACGCCGGGCTGGACTGACCAAATCGCCGGGAGCGATTTGGAACAGCTTTGCTGGCCCCGTCAGGGGCGTAGGGCAGGACGCCCGGAGTAAAGGCATAGCCGTAGCTATGGCTTGAAGGAAGCCCAAGTCCAGGGGTGCCTGGACAAGCCAGGGCCGGGATAGGATTCGGGCCGGGAACAAATTGTACTTCGTGAATATTGTTAAATTGAACCATTTTTTTCTCCCGAATCAATGAATGACTTGAAGGCCCGAAGCCGGCTGGTGCAATATTCGGGCTAGCCTCAGCTATATCAAAACTTCGCCGTTACGATTGCAAAAAAGCGAATCCCATGCATCGTCCATGGCAGGTTCCGGGGATTCCAGGGCAAACTGAACCGCCGCTTCCACTTCAGCCTGGACTTTCTGCTCCAGATCCTTGAAGCTCTGGTCGTGAAGATGACCTTGATCAAAGCAATATTCCCGCAGACGCATTAGGCAATCGGGCCCAGCGGCAGCGATTTGTTCCGGCGATGGGTAGGCTAAAGACAGTTCCCGCAGCGCCATTTCCACTGGATCGACTTGCTGAAACGCTTTCACTTCCACCGGCGGGCGATAGTGGCCGGGATCGGCCATGGAGTGGCCCCGAAAACGGTAGGTGACACATTCAATTAGCTGGGGGCCAGTGCCTGCGCGGATCTGCTGGAGGGCATGCTGGGTAGCCTCGTAGACCTTGAGTACGTCCATGCCATCGACTCGCTCGGCCGGAATGCGGTAGGCCGAAGCGCGTTTGTAGACTTCCGGCACTGCCGAATGACGGTGAATCTCGGTGCCAATCTGATACTGATTGTTCTCACAGACAAACAAAACCGGCAGTTTCCACAGGGCTGCCATGTTGAGGGATTCATGGAAGGTACCTTGGTTGACAGCGCCGTCACCGAAGAAGCAAATTACCGCCTCCGGTAGATCCTTGAGAACGATGCCATAACCAATGCCCGTAGCCACGGGATAGGTCTCACCAACGATGGCGTAGCCACCCATGAAACGGCGCTCGGCATCAAATAAATGCATGGACCCTCCCATGCCGCGGCTACAGCCGCTGCGCTTGCCAAACAGTTCCGCCATCACCTCGCCCGCCGGAATGCCGCGCACCAGGGCGTGAACGTGTTCGCGATAAGTGGTGACGATATAATCGCTTGCCTCGCAAGCGTGCAGCACGCCCACCGCTACCGCTTCCTCGCCTGGATAAAGATGCAGAAAACCGGCGATGTTGCCCTGCATGTATTCTTGCGCCGCTCGCTCCTCGAAGACGCGCGCCAGCATCATGTCATGAAGGAACGCCAGGGCCTGGTCACGATCCATGTCACTCTCCACCTTCTTCAGGCAGATATAGATCCAGGGCCTGGACCAGAGGTGTCATATACATAAGCGCAGGCCCCCCGTGCATGATGACCGCCATAAATCCGGCCTCGACAATCTCGTCTCGGGTGGCTCCGGCATGGGCAGCGCTTCTAACGTGTGAACCGATACACCATTCGCATTGACTGGCCACCGCCAGACCAACGTTGATCAGTTCCTTCTCACGCTTGCTCAACGCTGGCCCTGCTTCCGTCTTTTGGAAAAAATAAGAAAAGGCTTGGGTTTCCGTAGGATAACGCTTGCGCAAGTAAGCCAGCGCCTCGTGCATTTCGGCCATCTTTTCCTTCATGGGGTTCTGATCCATGGGTCACCTCGCTGTGGATTGAGGAGAAATCTGTCTTTGGATATTGCCACTGATTTGAAACTTTTTCTAGCTATTTTGGAATTAAAGTTTGTTTTAATTGACTTATATAAATAGATTCTTATATGCTCGAGAAACGCGCTCTTTAATCCGGAGAAAGCCAATGACGGAAGAAGTGGTTAAGATCAAAGTAGCCGGCATGCACTGTGGCGGCTGCGAAACGGTGATTGAAACCACCGTCGGAGCCTTGCCCTGTGTCCGGGAGGTCCATGCCAGCTTCGCTGAAGGCACGATATCCATCCGTTATGATCCGGCTTCTTGTTCTTTGGAAAAGATTTGCCAGAGCCTCGAGCCCAAAGGCTATCAGTGCATCCTTGCTAAGAAAAAAACTGGCGGCAGATTTCTCAGGCTCCTGCTTTCCTTGCTAGGTCTGTTGGTTCTCGCCGGGTTAATCTATGCCGCGCGTCATTACGGACATGCCTTAGCCTTGCCAAAGCTGGGCCCGGGCGCAAGCGACTTGCTGGTCTTAACCGTCGGGCTCATCACCGGTTTTCACTGTGTTGGTATGTGCGGCGGCTTTGTCCTCAGTTATACGCAGGCCGCGCTGGAATCCGGCCGTTCCCCTTATCTGGCCCATTTCTTCTATGGGTTGGGAAAAACTCTTTCCTATACATTGTTTGGCGCTTTGTTTGGGAGCTTGGGAGCATTGGTCAGCTTCACCCCTTTTATTCGCGGCATGACGGCTATCATCGCCGGTCTTTTTCTGATCGGTTTCGGCCTGAGCATGCTTGGGGTGATTGCCTGGTTCCGGCGCCTGATGATCCGCCAACCCAAAATTTTAGAAAAAACCCTGGCGCCTGTTCGACGTCAAACGCGTCATCCCTTTCTGATCGGTTTCTTCACAGGCTTCATATTTGCCTGTGGGCCCTTGCAGGCGATGTATATGATGGCCGCCGGCAGCGCAGATCCTTGGGAAGGGGCCAAGATTATGTTTCTTTTTGGCATCGGCACCTTGCCCGCTTTGCTGGGGTTCGGCTTGTTCGCAAGTTTTCTATCCGCCAGGGTCATGCGCAACTTTTTTCGACTATCCGGCGTGTTAGTGATTACCCTGGGAATTATCATGGTCACAAAAGGCATGGAAAAAAGTCACGTTCTCGAGCATATACAGCCTTTATGGCAACACATGTTGGAAACTAAACATCCTGAAAGTCCTTCTGGCTAGTACTCAGCCACCAATAAAGCGCCTGTTTATAGTACGCTCGTCAGATAGATTTTACTTATAGAGTGCCTTTGATTTCAGGAGCAAAATTATGAGTGAATCCATTAATCATTCCCGGCGTCGATTGATCCAAGGCTTTGGGTTTAGCGCTTTCAGTGAAGGTGACCTTACTGAAACGTTTTGATGATATCAAAGACCGATTCATGTATCACTGCCACAACCTCGAGCACGAAGATTTAGGAATGATTTTTTAGTGGCGTGATTCAAAAGAATCAGCCCGACTTGGCAGTAACCTCCAGGGGAGCAGAACCATGCAAACTTCACCATTGAAACCGTATTTTGACCGATTCGATGGCTATCTATTAAAACTTAGCCCCCAACACGACCTTATGTTGCTGCGGGTGATTGCCGCGGCTATTCCAGTCCTTTTCTTCGCTATCGACGCCCTCTATGACAAACCTGCTTTCTATTGGTTGGGGCTGCCTTTTTATCTATTTTGCTTGACGCTCTATCTGGAGGCTTTTTTGAAAAAAGCCTTGCTGATGCACAAAATCTCGGCCGAACTGTTGATCGTATTGGTCATGATTGTGACCCTCATTGACGGCGAGCCTTTGAGTGGCGCCATGGTGGCCTGGTTTATTGGCCTGGGCTTGTTCATCTCCTTCGCTATCATCAGGAAGAACCGTGAGAAGATCGAAAGCCTGATTGAACAAGGCAAACAGACTGCCCAGGTGATGAAAGACGGAAAGGTCGAGGAAGTCCCTATTTCCGAAGTTCATCAGGGAGAACTCGTCGTGGTGCCCAAGGGAGCAATGATCCCCGTGGATGGCGTGATTGAGGACAACAAAACCTCGATTGACGAATCATTTGTCACTGGAGAACCCTTTCCCGTAACCAGAGGTCCTGGAGACACTGTCGTCTCCGGAACATTGAATTTGTCCGCCCCTATCTTGATCAAGGCGGAAAAGGACGGCGATGAAGCGTTTCTCAGTGTGATCAGCAGGGAAATCAAAGCCAGCCTGGAAAAAAAATCGGAATTGCAGCAACGCGCCGACAAAACCGTGCAATGGTTATTGCTGTCGGTCACCGGCTATGCCTTTCTGCTGCTTTTCGTCACCGGGGACCTGCACTTGATGGCGACGGCACTGGCAGTCACCTGTCCTTGTGCCTGGGCACTGGCCACTCCGACCGCATTTGCAGCCACCATCGGCCGGCTTGCCAGTGAAAACATTCTGGCCCGGGGAGGCGAACCATTGGAAACCCTCCATGAGGTCAACACCATGATACTTGACAAAACAGGAACCGTGACTTCGGCTGAGCCGGAGGTTAGTCAGGTTATTGCCGTAGGTATCCCTGAAGATGAGCTGTTGCAGCTGGCAGCGTCGTTGGAAGTCCGCTTTGACCACCCGATTGCCCGATCCATTGTGCAGTATGCCAAAGAGAAGGGCATCGCCGGATTTTCCCCAGTGGATCATGCGGAAGATCTTCCCGGTCGCGGCATCAAAGGCTGGGTTGGGACGCAGGAAGTGTTGATCGGCAGCGAGGATACCCTGGCTCAGCACGGCATCACAATACCGAAGGACATTGCCTACAGTGGCAGGGCAATTTGGATAGCCCTAGAGGGCGAGATTAGGGGTGCCATCATTATCCAAGACATCATCTGGTCGGAAATGAAAAATCTGGCCGATATGATCCACGCTTACGGTATCCAAAGAGTCATCCTGGCCACCGGAGACAATGAGGAACGGGAGGCAAGGCGGGTGGCTGAATATATCAACGCTGACGAGTGCATCTACAATTGCACACCTGCCAAGAAGGTAACCCTGGTCAAAAAACACCAAGCGTCCGGCAAGGTGGCGATGGTCGGTGACGGCGTCAATGATGCGCCGGCCCTGGCTGCGGCCAATGTCGGTATTGCCATCGGAGGGCACAAGAACGTGAATCTGGCCATTTTGTCCTCTGATGTTGTGATCCTAAAGCAGGATGCCCGGGATCTGCTCACCATTTTGGGGCTCAGCCATAAGATGATTGATATCATCCGGGAAAACTACACCTGGGCCGTAGGGTTCAATGCCGTGGGTCTTGGGCTTGCCACGGTGGGTTTACTTAATCCCATCTTTGCGGCCATGCTGCATCATGTCAGTTCGGTCTTCGTAGTGGTCAATGCCGCCAGGATTTATTTCGAGCACATCGAAACCTCGTTTGCCAGCCCTTTGTTCCAATGGATGGATGGCGCCATCCGACGGTGGAATCCACCGGAAGCCGAGGTTGAACCTACCAAACTCCCGGTGGCAATGACTTGCCTGTCAGCAGACAAGACCCTGCCTTCCGAGCCCTGATAAACCAACCCCATCTGCTGGAGAGAAACATGAATGAAAAACTTGCGTCCATTCTCAATGAGGCCATCCAGGATGAATACAAGGCCCGCGCCCTGTACCGGAAAGTAATCGAAAAATTCGGCGAGGTCAGGCCCTTCTGCAACATCGTGGAAGCCGAGAACCGACATATCCAGGCATTACTGCCATTGTTCGAACGGTATGGCCTTCCGGTTCCGCCAGATGAATGGGCGTCAAAGCTGGAGGCCCCTTCTACATTGCTGGATGCCTGCCGCCAGGGTGTCGAGGCGGAGATTGAGAACATGGCAATGTATACCCGGTTGCTGGAACAGAGCGAAGGCTTTCCCGAGGTTCAGATGGTATTGCGGGAATTGCAGCGGGCATCGAAGGAGAACCACTTGCCGGCTTTCCAGCGTTGTGTGGAAAGGGGCGGGACACCGGGGCGTGGCGGTGGAAGGTCCGGCCCCAGAAGGAAGTAACCGGGGCTCGTGGAAGTTATGGCAAGTACTTGGGAGCCGATCTGAAGTCACAGGGCACTTGGATTGATTTGATCGTCAGACAATGGTTGCTGGCGGCCTCTGCCGCCGGCTTTCTATTGAGCGTGGTTTATACTAGACAGTTTCCGGTTTATTCGATCACAGAATTCCAGATTTTAGCGGTCCTTTTCTCGCTGTTTGTGACCGTAAAGGGGCTCGAAAACAGCGGTTTGCTTGCCTGGATTTCCAGGCGCATAGAAACGGGAAAAGCCCTGCCCGTCAATATGGTGGCCGCCACTTTCTTTATCTCGATGGTGGTGACGAATGATGTGGCCTTGATCACGCTGGTGCCATTGACCATGGCGCTGAACATCAGACGCAAGGATTTGGTGGTGATCTGTGAAGCCTTGGCGGCCAATGCCGGTTCTGCCTTCACCCCTTTTGGGAATCCACAAAATCTTTTCATCTACTGGTTTTACGATGTGCCCCCGCTCAGGTTCATTCAAACCATGGCCCCGTTCTCGCTGGTCTTCTTGTTTCTGTTGATTCTAGGCTCGTCATTTATCAAAACAGAAGCGGGCGGGCGAGTGACCGCGCCAACGATCCGGGTCGGCCGGTCAGCTACTTTCCATGTCCTCCTCCTGTTGCTGATTATCCTGACGGTTCTTCATGTCTTGCCGTTCGCAAGCGTGTTTCTGGTCCTGTTGTCTGTAATGTGGTTCGATCGAAGGGCCTTGCGGGTGGATTATGCCCTGGTACTCAGCTTCTTTTTCTTCTTTGGCATCGCCGACAATATGAAGGCCATCCTGGCTGCCGAGATAGCTCATTCGAAACATGTGTTCATGCTGTCAGCCCTGGCCAGTCAATTGATGAGTAATGTGCCTGTCGCGCTGGTATTTGCCAAGTTCACCCACAACTGGGCGGCCTTGCTATGGGGAACGAACGCGGGCGGATTTGGCAGCCTGTTCGGCTCGCTGGCGAATCTGATTGCCTACAAGATCTACGTCACCCAGGGGAAGGATATCCATCCGGCTAGTTTTACCCTGAAATTCCTCCTGTTTGGATATGCTGCCTTTTTTGTTTCAGCCGCCTTGTTTTTTGGTCTTTGATGAATGTGAACCTGCTCTAAAGAGTTTGGACACGGCTGTCAAAGTCATTCCCATTTGTACGCCTGCAGCAATTATACTTTGCCAGTTACTGATTGATCAGCTTTACGCCATTTATTGAGCACAGATCCCGAAGAAGCGCCTCAGATTGTGTTTCTCTTCGGCGTCAGAACCCTATTCACCTGGAAACGAGGCTAGAAGGCAAAAGGGCCAGATCCCCAAGATGGCATAGGGCGGTTAATTCTATTCAATACGATAAAAGGAAGCTTGAACCATGCAAAGATTTACAGTGGGAAAATGGCAATGGTTATTCGCGGTTTTCGTTTTTTGCTCTGTGCTGACCAGTTGCAGCAGGCAACCCTCTTCCGTCTCATCATTTCTAACGGTGCCAGAGATTGTGGCATTGAGTAAGAAAGGTGTCCCGGCGGACGAAATCATAGCAACGATCCGGCACAGCCATACGGTTTACCGATTATTACCGAACCAAATCGAAAACTTAAAACGCAAGGGGGTACCGGAGCGAGTATTGATCTATCTACAAACAACCTATAGTAAAGCGCTGCGCCAGTATCCTTATCTCAATGATTGGGACAACTGGACGCTGTATCAAGGTTATTGGTATGCCAGCCCCAGTGATGCCGGACCCGATCTGTGGCTAGAGGAGAATTGATGAGTGTTCCCGGATAGAAAAATGTACCTGTGATTTCGCCTATACCCTCTCTGTAAATATAAGACTATTTTTTTATAAGAAAATATAAAAAATTCGTATAAAAACCATCGTGGTTTTGCTAATGTAGCTATTTCTTATGAAAGGAGGGGGCACGCTTCCATGATGGAAGGAAACGCATGTTGGAATGAAGGAAATATCTCTACGCACAAGAAGCAGATAATGACTGACGAAAGGGATAGGGCCTAGATGCCGCGGCCTATGCAATTATTGAGGGCTATGGTCCAGGCAATCCCATAGTAACGGCTTCGTGTTTCAACATAATGGAAATCCCCAGGGAATTTGTACGCAAGGCAAAGGATTGTGTAGCGATTTGTTTTAAACCCATTCATTTCCTGGGAGAATAGCGATGACCCCAAAAAATGATTCAGGCCCCGCCATTTCTTTACCTGGTCCCCTTGTCGAGCCAGAGTGGTTAGCAGATCATCTCGGCGAAGTCAGAATATTGGATGTGCGCATGGAACCACGCAGCTTTGCCAGTCCACTCTGTCCCGAGGATGAAGCCATGTTTGCCGACAGTCCTTTGAAGGGACTTACTGGCCATATTCCAGGGGCGGTTTCCGTTCCATGGAAAAGAGTCCTTGGCCAGCGGGTGGAAAATGGCATTACACTCCAAGGAATGCGTCCAACAGCCGAAGCTTTTCAGGCTCTGATGCAGGAATGCGGTGTCAATAAAAATCAGACCGTTGTCATTTGCGGACGCTGTGCCGATCTTAAGGAATTGGCGGCTTGCACGCGTCTGTATTGGACCCTCAAGTACTTTGGCCACGATTCAATAACGCTCCTCAACGGCGGGGTTGCTCATTGGATTAAACGAGGCAATTCAATTGAACACCACGTAGTCACTCCTCCTCCTGGGAATTTTCAGGTCAATGAGGAACGCACGGAACTGCTGGCCGATCTCGAGCAGGCCCGGCAGACTTTATTGACGAACACTTGGAAATTATTAGACGCGCGCACTTTAGATGTATATCTTGGATTGACGGCTCCCTGGATTATCAGACCGGATGGTTGGGGGCATATTCCAGGCGCCAAACTATTTTCAGCCAACCTCGTTGCGCATCAGTTAGGCCCGGCCTATTTCTATCCCCCAGAAGTCATCGATGCGGCAGCGCGGGCGGTTAGAATCAACCCGGAAGCGCCCTCGATCACCTATTGCAATAGCGGCGTATTTGGCAGTGCCACTTGGTTTGCCCTCCATGAAATTCTAGGGAATCAGCAAGTGCGATTGTTTGATGGCTCCATGCATCAATGGACCAAAACGCCGGGGCATTCTGTCATTCGGTTGATGATTGAATAAATACCTTCCACTTTGATGTATCAATTGCTGAACTGGACTGGTAGCGTTCTTTGATAGACCTTCTGGCATTAATTTCCAACCCCACCTTGCGGTCAATCGCGATACTTTGGTGTCTTCTTTTTATCGTTGCCATTGTTTTTTCGATGCTGGGCCAAGGAGGCGGGACGCTCTACACACCAATACAAGTGTTGCTGGGCATCGACTTTCACGTGGCCGCCACCACCAGTCTGTTTCTGATTATGGTGACTTCCCTGTCGGCCACCCTGGTGTTTCGCAAAGCCCATAAAGTGGATTGGCCGCTGGCCATCGTATTGGAATCGGTGACAGCCAGTGGCGGCTTTGTTGGTGGCGTTGGCTCCGCCTGGCTCAGTGGCCAAGTCCTGTCCTGGCTTTTCGCCGCCGTGCTAGCCTTCGCTGCGGTTTTTATGATCCACTCCTACCATCCGCCTCCATCTAAAGTACCACACCAGCGGAAATGGTATCACTGGCGCCGCTGGTACGATGGTCAAACCTATGCCGTGAATCTCCTTCTAGCTTTGCCGATTTCTTTTCTTGCGGGTATGGTAAGCGGCATGGTTGGCGTGGGCGGCGGTATTCTTAAGGTTCCCCTGATGGTGCTCTTGCTGGGTATTCCCATGGACATTGCGGTTGGCACGAGCGCATTGATGGTCGGTATTACTGCCAGCGGCGGTTTTGCAGGTCACTTGGTTGCCGGTCATTGGGATTGGCGCCTATCGCTGGTGCTGGCCGTTGCCGTCTTTCTAGGCGGCCAAATTGGCGCGAGACGATCACTGAATCTGAATCGCGCCCGGATGAAAAAAATATTCGGCTGGTTTCTGCTTTTTATCGCTACAGTGATGGTGATCAAAAACACAGATATCCAAGCTTTGATCTTAAACTTGAGTCAAATACTGGAAAACCTGAAATAACAGAGAAATACGTAATTAGAATACAACCGTTTTTGTAAACAGGCTCAAACAACATCAGGCAACAAACTCTTTATTACTAAAAGCTGATATTCTCCGGCAAAACATACATTATCGATGCGACTTAAGTCCGGATACCCCGCAAGCTTTCTTTCAAAGACGACATCAAGATGAAATTATCATGAGCACTACTGCTGTCAACAAACCTGTCTTAGAAAAAAAACGCCTGAGTTTTTTCGAGCGTTATCTTTCCCTGTGGGTGGGGCTATGCATGATCATCGGTGTGTTTTTGGGGCGCACGTTTCCGGACATAACCTCCCGTTTGCGGGGTATGGAATTCAATCATAGCCAAATCAATATTCCCATCGCCATTTTGATCTGGCTGATGATCTATCCGATGATGCTGAAGATCGACTTTGTCAGTATCTTGGGGGTTCACCGCCGTCCCAAGGGAATTTTGATCACCTTGTTTGTCAATTGGGTGGTCAAACCCTTTTCCATGGCTTTCTTTGCCTGGTTGTTCTTCCGTCATCTGCTGGTGCCGTGGATCGGTCCGGTGGAGGCGGATCAGTATATCGCCGGCTGCATCATCCTGGCGTCAGCGCCCTGTACTGCGATGGTGTTCGTCTGGTCCTACCTGACCGACGGCGATCCCGCCTACACCCTGGTCCAGGTGGCGTTGAACGACCTGATCATGCTGATTCTGTTCGCCCCTATTGTCCGTTTCCTGGTGGCCGGGGCCAGTGGTCTGGAAGTGCCGTTTCAGGTGCTGCTCTACAGTGTCATCGCCTTCATCGTGATTCCGTTGGCCCTCGGCAGCATCAGCCGGGTGCTGCTGATCCGCCTCAAAGGTATCGAATGGTTCGAGGGCCGTTATCTCAAGGCGTTCCATCCGGTCGCCATCATCGCTTTGCTGACTACCTAGTGTTCATCTTCGCCTTCCAGGCCGACAACATTCTCGCCAAACCCCTCCACATTGCGCTCATCGCCCTACCGATTCTGGTCCAGGTCTACTTCAATTCGTCGCTTGCCTACGGTCTGATGCAGCTATTCAAAGTTCCCTTTAGCGTCGCCGCACCGGGAGCGTTGATCGGCGCCAGCAATTTCTTCGAACTGGCGGTGGCCACCGCCATCACCCTGTTTGGTCCCGAGTCGGGCGCCGCCTTGGCGACCGTAGTAGGCGTGCTGGTGGAGGTGCCGGTGATGTTGTCGGTGGTCGCTTTCTGTAACCGGACCCGCCATTGGTTTGCATTTACGGAAATATAAAATTGTCATTTCTGAAATATACGAGGTAGCGGATGCAATTTAACCGTATTCTTTTTCTTTGTGTCGCCAACTCCGCCCGCAGCCAGATGGCCGAGGCCCTGGCCCGCCGTCAATTTGGCGATGCGGTCGGGGTTTACTCCGCCGGCAGCCAACCCAGCGGCCGGGTCAATCCCTATGCCATCCGGGTGTTGGAAGAAGCCGGTATCGATACTCGGGATTTGCGCAGCAAGGCCATTGACGAAATCGATCTCGACGCTATGGATCTGATCGTCACCCTCTGCGCCGAAGAAGCTTGTCCGGTGGTGTCAGCCAGGGCGCGGCGCCTCGATTGGGCGATGCCGGATCCGGACCGCAAGGACGAGGACCTGACAGACGAGGAGCGGCTGGCGATCTTCCGCCAGACCCGCAATGCCATCGCCCAGCGTATCGAAGTGCTGGCGGCGCTGCGGGATCTGCCCGCCTCACCCCGCAAGAGCTAACGCAGATGCCCGAGGATCAGGAACCGGTCGTATTAGTGTAATCATTGCGATTTACCCCACAGCCAATCCGAGCATCGAGGGCCTACGGCCCGCCAGGGAATGCTTTCTCTTAGGAGCCTCCTTGAGCTATTTCTCTCCCTGATGAAACAACGCTATTTAGGAAAAATAGGCTAACCATCTTTTTTTCCTCTAAAGCTTTACACTATCGGGATGATAAATTGACGCATCCTGGCCCATGCCCAATGATACCGTTCGACACATAATTCCCGCCCGCCTGCATTTCGATGCGGCGGCGGGCCGTCTTTTTTTGGCGGGACACTGGACCGTGCTATGCCTGAATGACGAGGCGCTAATGGCAACTGTGCAGACCATACCCAGCCGCGGGAAGATAGTCATCGATGGCCGGAAGCTCGAAGCCCTGGATACGGCCGGCGCCAGGGCAATTCTCGACATAAGAGCGCATTTGGAACAGGCCGGAAGCAGCGGGATTGATTTCGAGGGGTTTCCCAAGCCATATCAGCGTTTACTCACCCTAGTTAAAGAAACCCCAGCGGACAAACCGCCACCCCCACGGCAATTCGGGCTATTGGAACACCTCGGCAAGGTCAGCCTAGATATCTTGACGGATATGTTGTCCTATCTGGCCTTCATCGGCTCTCTTACCATGCAAACACTGCGGTGGTTGCTGCATCCCCGCCGTATCCGCGTTCGCGAGATTTTAGCCGAAATCCAAATCGCCGGTGTAAACGCACTTTTCATTGTGGGCTTGTTGTCCTTTCTTATGGGCGTGGTGATTGCTTATCAAGGGGGAGATCCGTTAGACCGGTATGGCGCTAATATTTACATCGTCGATTTGGTTGGGTTGACCATCCTGCGGGAAATCGCTCCTCTGGTAACGGCCATCATCATGGCAGGCCGTACCGGTTCGGCCTTTACCGCTGAAATCGGCGCCATGCGCATTACCGAAGAGGTCGATGCACTGCGCAGCTTAGCGATCCATCCAACAGAAATTCTCGCATTACCCAAGCTTATCGCTATGATGACAGTGATGCCATTGTTGATCGTTTTTGCCGATCTGGCTGGCCTGGCAGGTGGCATTGTCGTTTCCGATTTGTTGTTCGGCGTGAACTTGGAAAGTTATATTGAACGATTGCCGCAGACTTTTCTGATGCCCAGTTCTTTTTGGGTAGGGTTGGTCAAGGCGCCGGTGTATGCTTTGATCATTACTTCCATCGGCTGTCATCAAGGATTTCGGGTACGCGGTGGCGCCACCAGTGTCGGATACGCCACCACCCGCAGCGTGGTCCAGAGTATCTTTCTGGTGATCGTGGTGGATGCGTTGTTTTCCATTCTTTTCAACAAGCTGGATTTATGAAGACAGAACCGGTGATCCAGTTGCGGGATATCAATAACCGTTTCGATCACAATCTGGTGCACCAGGGCCTGTCGCTGGAAGTGTACCGAGGCGAGATCCTGGGAATCATCGGCGTTTCCGGCAGCGGCAAAAGTGTATTGCTGCGCACCATGGCTTTGCTGCATCGGCCTTTTTCCGGTAAGGTCCGTATCTTCGGCCATGATGCCTTTTCCCTTGGCTTGGAAGAAGAAAAGCGAATGCGGCTAAAATTGGGCTTCATGTTTCAAAATGGCGCCTTGTTCAGCAGTCTGACCGTATTCGAAAATGTCCGTTTTCCCTTGGACGAACATACCCGCCTGACGCAGCGAATCAAAAGTGAAGTGGTGATGCTCAAAATCCATCTAGCAGGCCTAGAAACCGAAGCCGCCGCCAAATATCCCCGTGAGCTTTCCGGCGGGATGGTCAAGCGTGCAGCCCTTGCCCGGACTTTGGTGCTCGACCCGGCCGTATTGTTTCTGGATGAACCCACCTCCGGATTGGACCCTGTCACCGCAAGCACCTTTGATACACTGGTTGCAGAACTCAAAAATATGCTCGATCTGACAGTGGTGATGGTCACCCACGACTTGGATACCTTGTGGAATACCACTGACCGGGTGGCTTTTTTGGCGGACCGGCGTATCGTTGCGGTGGCGCCCATTCAAGAACTGATAAACCATCCGCATCCCGCTATCATGTCTTATTTTTCAGGGCGGCGCCGGCAGCCGCCCCAGGAACGGGCATGGAAAGCAAAGTAAACTACGCGCTGGTGGGGTTGTTCGTGCTCGTGCTCACGGTAGTCACCATTGTCGCTGGCATGTGGTTGGCATCCGATGTTCGGTTTACCCGATATCATCCCTATGTCGTTTATTTCACCGAGTCCGTGGCCGGCCTCAATCCCAATGCGCCGGTGAAATACCGCGGCGTCAATGTGGGCCGGGTGGAAAAGATGCAAATCGACCCCAAAAATCCCACCCGGGTTCGGATTCTGATGGATATTGCAGCTGACACTCCCATCCGCACCGACACTTACGCCATGTTAAAAGTCCAAGGGCTGACCGGCATCGCCTTCGTTGAGCTGGAAGGCGGCGCCAAGGGAGAACCGCTCACCAGTCCCTTGCCCGATGGCACCATTGCCGAGATTCCATCCAAAACCTCATTCTCCAATCGCCTGGACGAGGCCTTGAGCCATGCGGCCGTCACCATTGATCAAATAGGTAATCGCTTAATGGCCCTTTTGGATCAAACCACCATAGAATCCTTCCACAAGACGCTTCATCACCTCGAGCGGATGACTGCTGAATTGGACCGCGACAAAGAACATTTGCACAAGATTTTGACCAATGCGGACACATTTTCCTCCACCCTTGCCCAAGCCGGACAGTCGTTGCCTATGCTCCTCAATAACATCAACCGGCTGATAAAGGATTACGATCAGTTGAGTCTCAAACTTTCCGCTACCGCGGCCACGCTGACCCAACTCGGTGAAAACCTGGAAAAGACCAGCGGCAGCGTGGGCCAGGATCTGCGTAAGACCTCACGCACGCTTGAAGCCGAGATACGCCGTCTATCGCTTGCAGTCGCCCGGGCGGCCCGTGATCTCAGCAGCTTGACCCGCAAACTCGACAACCACCCCAACGCCTTGCTTTACGGCAACCCGCAACCCCCTCCCGGACCAGGAGAATAACCAAGATGATTCCTATATCACCTCTGACCTGGAGAATAACTTGGCTTGTCTTTTCTCTTGTCCTCATGGGTGGTGGCTGCTCTCCCCTGCCCAGCCGTCCACAAGAAAAAATATTGCTCACCCTCGAAGCGCCAAAACCGCAACCTCTCAATCAGCCGCGTAAAAAACAAGTACTGTTGCTCGAACATGTCAACGCGGTTGCCAGCCTGCGCCAGACAAATATTCTTTACCGCAGCGATGGCCCTTCGGTTTCCTACTTCGCCAATCACCGATGGCTGGCCATGCCCGCCGACCTGATCGACCAGGCCCTCATGGAATCCTTGGCGCCGCGTCTTCCCTATGCCAGCGTGGTGCGTCCCGAACAAGGGCTGGCGGCCAATCGTGCTCTGTCTCTTGTTTTGCTGCATCTGGAGCAAGCATTTACGGCCAACGGACAAAGCCATGAGCGGCTTGAAATGCTTGCCCAGCTCCTAGACCTGAACCACGGACGGGTGATCGGATCGCGCATCTTCCGCTACCTCGAACCTGCTCCCACAGCTACGGCCGAAGGCGGCGCCCTGGCTGCAGGCACCGCCCTTAGCCGATTGTTTGATGATTTACGGGCGTGGCTGGGAGAAGTCGATCCCTAGTTAAAAGTAATCGGCCCTTTCTTGAAATAACACTGTGGAAAGCAAATCATGAAACCACCAAAGACCGAAAAGCTAGAATTGAAGGAACTGGTCGCCATGGGTGTCGGTGGGATGGTGGGAGGCGGTATTTTTTCGGTCCTGGGATTGTCGGCCAGTCTGGCAGGACACGCAGCACCCCTTGCCTTCGTCCTGGGAGGCATGATCGCCCTGTTAACCGGTTGGTCTTATGCGCGGCTGGGATTGGTCTATCATTCCGACGGTGGCAGTTTTACTTATTTAGAAAAAACCTTCGTGCATCACAATATCGCCGCCTTGGGTGGATGGTTGCTGCTGTCTGGATACATCGGCACTATGGCGATCTATGCCTACACTTTCGGAGTTTATGGCGCGGTAATGCCGGGGGAAGCTGCTAGTTATGCCGGCCCTGCGACCTATGTACAACCACCGGAGGGGTCCTGATCATGGCACGTCTTATTTTGGTTCGGCACGGGCAATCAATCTGGA
Organism: Methylothermaceae bacteria B42; assembly: GCA_001566965.1. Taxonomy (NCBI): domain Bacteria; kingdom Pseudomonadati; phylum Pseudomonadota; class Gammaproteobacteria; order Methylococcales; family Methylothermaceae; species Methylothermaceae bacteria B42. The sequence continues at coordinate 113,341 of LSNW01000031.1, forward strand.
ATCTGCAAAACCGGTTTACCGGCTGGGTGGATGTGTCCCTCAGCCGACACGGGATGGAAGAGGCCGAACGGGTGGGCAAACGTTTGGCCAATGAACGTTTCGATGTAGCCTTCACCTCGATGTTGATCCGGGCCCAAGACACCTTATATGAAATTCTCAAACAAAACCGCTTCTGTGATCAATATGTGCGGATTCATGAACAGAGCCGGGAATGGTATGAACATTTCATCCCTGCTCCGGGGGATTTAGCGGAACTGAAAATCTATACATCAGAAAAGCTCAACGAACGCTACTATGGCGATTTGCAGGGATTGAACAAGGATAAGGCGCGCGAGCAGTATGGCCATGAGCAAGTTCATTTGTGGCGCCGCAGTTACGATGTGCCGCCCCCCAATGGCGAGAGCCTGAAGATGACCGCCGAGCGTGTGCTGCCCTATTACCATGCGCATATCGAACCGGAACTGCGGGCTGGCAAGGAAGTGCTGGTCTCAGCCCATGGCAACTCCCTACGCGCGCTTGTCATGCATATTGAGACGCTTTCACCAGAAGAAATCATTCAAAGGGAAATTCCTACCGGCACACCAATTATCTACACCTTTTCTCCTAATATGGAACTGAAAGGAATATCGGTACTGGATTGAGCTGAAGCTGGTGGACCAGCGCAGATCAATCACCAACTCTATCAGCCTTTTGAGTCTCTAGCTATATAGAGCGTCCTAAGTGGATAGAGTCTTTTTATTTCCATTCTTAGTGGCGGTACTAATGACATGCTCTGGCTTCAATTCGTTGTCGTTGCTACGACCGGCGGCAAAGTCACTGATGTTTTCAATGGTGGTCCTAGCGATCGTCGTCAGAGCTTCCCGGGTGAAGAAGGCCTGATGACCGGTCACGATCACATTGGGAAAGGTGAGCAGCCTCGCGAAGACATCATCGGCAATGACCTGGTCGGAGAGATCACGATAATACATATGGCCTTCCTCCTCATAGACATCCAGTCCCACGGCGCCGATTTGTCCTGCCTTGAGGGCCTCTATCAGCGCCTCGGTGTCCACCAGGCCGCCCCGGCTGGTATTGATCAGCATGGCACCTGATTTCATGTGGGTAATGGTCTTGTCGTGGATCAAATGATGGGTCTGGGGTGTCAGGGGCGCATGCAAGCTGACGATGTCCGACTGGGCCAGCAGGTCGTTCAGTTCAACATAGTGCATGCCCAGGTCGATGCACGTCTGATTCGGGTACTTGTCGTATCCCAGGAGTGTACAGCCAAAACCTTGCATGATCCCGGCCAGGACGGTACCGATCTTGCCGGTACCGACAATGCCGATGGTCTTGCCGTGGAGATCGAAACCAAGCAGTCCATCCAGCAGGAAGTTTCCCTCGCGGATCCGATTGTAGGCCCGGTGGATCTTGCGGTTCAAGGCCAGGATCAGACCCACCGCGAACTCGGCCACGGCATAGGGGGAATACCGGCTGACCCGCATCACGGTGAGGCCCAATGATTGCGCCGCCTCGAGATCGACGTTGTTAAAACCGGTACAGCGTAAAGCGACCAGCCGAGTCCCCCCACCGGCAAGTCTTTTCAGGACCTCGGCATCCAGTTTGTCTTCGACGAAACAGCAAACCGCTGGAATTCCCCAGGCCAGTGCGGCGGTGTCTATATCCAATGCGGCCGGAGTGTATTTGAGTTCGTGTTTGCCCTGGTTGGCGGCCTCCAGGTATTCCTGATCGTAAGAGTGGGTGCTGTAGACTAGAACCTTCATGCTAACTTCCTGCGGTAAGGAGGAATAGGGGAAGCAAAATCGTCCATCTGCTTATAGGGGCAGGCGCCCGACGGCATCCAACAAGCGCCGCGAATAGCCGAATTCGTTATCGTACCAGACCTGCACCTTGACCATGCTGCCTTGCACCACGCGGGTTGAAAGAGCGTGGACGATCCCGGAGTGGGGGTCATCAATAATGTCGGCGGAAACCAATGGTTCCTCCGTATAACCAAGGATGCCCTGCAACGGCCCTTCAGCGGCGGCTTTGGCAAAGGCGGCGTTGACTTGCGCCTCCGTCACCGTCTGCCTGAGATCGGCGCTGATGTCGGTCAATGCCCCATCGGGGATGGGGGCACGCACGGCCAGAGCCCGGATTCGCCCTTGGAGTTCTGGCAGGACCAGGGTGGTGGCCACGTCGGACCCGGTGGTGGTGGGGATGAGTGAGATCGCTGCGGCACGGCCGCGAATTTTCTTCCTGGCCGGTCTGTCAACCAAAGCTTGGGTGGCGGTGTAGGCGTGGATGGTCGTGACGAGCACCTGCTCAATCCCAAAGTTGTCAATGAGCACTTTGAGCGGCGGTACCAGGGAATTGGTGGTACACGAGGCGTTAGAGATAACTTGGTGCTTTTGCGGGTTAAATTCATGATCGTTCACACCGACGACCAGGGTAAGGTCGGCATCCTGGGAAGGCGCGCTGATCAGAACCCGCCGCGCTCCGGCAGCCAGGTGTTGGGCTGCCAGATCGCGCTTGGTGAAAAAGCCGGTACACTCGATGACCACGTCCACCCCCAGATCCTTCCAGGGAAGTTGCGCCGGATCTTTTTGCGCGAAGACCTTGATCTCGCGCTTCCCCAGCCGGATGGAATCCGGTGTGGCCTCCACTGGGCAGGGAGTACGCCCATGGACAGAATCGTACTTGATGAGGTAGGCCAGATCATCCGTGGGCACCAAGTCATTGGCAGCCACTAATTCCACGCCTTCAGGCTGCGCCTCCATATAGTGTCGCACCACTAGGCGCCCGATACGCCCTAGCCCATTAATAGCGATTCTTTTCATGACTACCCTCCTGCTTATTGACATGTACTCTTTTTGAAAAACCCTATACTTTGATGGATTTGACATATCTGCATAGGTTCATGCGTGATTCTAGAATTCTCTAATTTTGATTTATGACGTCTCTCCACCTTCACGTTTTCAAACCATCGAGATACTTCGGCATGGCTAGAGTGCAACATTTTTTTCTTGGATTCTTTTCTTGCTACTCTCAAAGGCAGGTAAGCCATGCTTTTTTCTGCTCTGTGGTGGAACACACTACGTGTGACATCAGATAACGCCTAGAACTTGCATCTGGCACAACCGCCGATGCCCTCTCAACTTCATGCAGCACGTGTTTTCCTGCTGCGTCTTTTCATGCAGAGCGGTGTATGCTTTTTGCCTCCTCCCTTGATTTCTAGCTTGTCCATGCCTTTTTAGGGTTAAATGTATTATATGAGGAGCAAGCTTGGTGGACTGTCATTCATATGACACCATCAAAAGATTTTCAAGGGAAACAACTCCCGGCACCGATCAGCCGGTGGCGATTCGTTGAGAACCAACACTTATATTCGGAAGTCGTGTGACAAAAACTTCTCTGCCTTTAGTTTTAGCGCTTCTAGTTCCATGACAACCCGGTGCCTGGTCTGTCCGGCCAGTATTCCTTTATGTCGTAACGCTTGTAGATGTCGATTCACCACCTGCCGGGTCGAGCCAATCATGTGGGCAAGGGCATCATGAGACAAATCGTGGATCAGCCTGACAGTGTGTGGGCCCTTTTCTGAGGTCGAATCAGGAATGGTATGGCGTAAAATCAAGCGTGCCAGTCGAGTAGCGGTGTCTTTTGTGGCCAAATCCATCGCCAACTCTTCCAGGGCGCGCATTTGCTCACCCAAGTAGGGTAAGAAATTGCGGTTGAATTCCGGGTAACGGTTTATCCATTCACGTACCGTTTGCATGCTAGTAGTGAGCAAAAGAAGGTCATCCAGGACGACTGGCGTGATCGAGTGTGGCTGGCCATCCAACAGAGTAATCACATCAAACCCCTCTCCGGGACCCATGATGAAAAGAATCACCTGATCCCCCGATTCCGCATCGATATACTCGATTTTAACCCGACCCTCGAGAATCAGGTGGAACCGCTCGATCAACGATGATGGCTCCACAAGCGTCCCCCGATTCCAGGTCTCGAGCTGAAAATGTCCAAGCATATTACTTAGGATTTCATCAGATAAGCCTCTGAACAAGGGCGACTGTGAGAGTTGGCATTTACAGCGCTGATAAAGGGGTGAGTTGATATTCATCTTTTTGTCCCGGTCATGGTGTCTGTCGCTCACATGAAAACAGACTTAGTGAGTGGCCAAAGCCTAAAAAGGCATAAAAAAGCTCATATTATCAATGAAGTAAAGTTATCTCGTAAAAGACGACGCCTCTCCCAGGCCGACAACTGTCATCTTAGTGACATACATTATCCCCATCTAGAGATAGTATGCATACTCTGCCTGCCCATCAGGGATCCACTGGCCAACTTTTACGGTACGTCGGTTTCCTGGGGAAGAGTGCTAAGACGACAGGAGGATAAAAATGTCCAAATATATCAAGTGGTTCAAAGAGATCGGTATCGATGACATTGCCGAAGTGGGTGGCAAGAATGCCAGCCTTGGAGAGATGTACCAGAATCTGACGGCCGAAGGTGTGCGGGTCCCCAACGGCTTTGCCGTGACGGCCGCGGCCTACCGCTATGTTCTGGATTTCAACGATGCCTGGCGCCAATTGCACGAGGTACTCGACGGGCTGAATCCCGAAGATGTCAGGGACCTTCAAGCTCGGGGTGCCAAGGCACGGGAAATCATCTATGGGTGCAAACTGCCGGAGGATCTGAAGACGGAGATCCTGGCTCAGTATGCCAAGCTCAAGCAGGAATATGGCAATGACCTCTCCCTGGCGGTGCGTTCCTCGGCGACGGCAGAGGATTCTCCCGAGGCTTCATTCGCCGGACAGAACGACACTTATCTCAACATCCGGGGCGAGCAGGCCTTGCTGGATGCCTATCAGCGTTGCCTGGCCTCCAATTTCACCGACCGTTCCATCCATTACAAGTACGACAACCATTTCGATTTTTTCAAGGTCTATCTTTGTGTTGTCGTCATGAAGATGGTACGTAGCGATCAGGGAGCCAGCGGCGTGATGTTTTCCCTGGACACCGAGACCGGATTCAGGGACGTGGTCTTCATCAATGCGGCGTTGGGGCTTGGTGAGAACGTGGTCCAGGGGAGCATCGACCCCGACAGCTTCTATGTCCACAAACCCACCTTCGAAAAAGGCTTTCGCGCGGTGCTCAAGCGCCGACTGGGCAAGAAAGAGAAGAAGATGATTTTCACCGACACCCTTAACACCGACAACATCGCCGTGGAGTACACGCGCAATATTGAGACCACCCCTGCCGAACGCGGCCGCTTTTCCATCACCGATGACGACGTCATGGTGCTGGCAGACTATGCCATCAAAGTGGAGAACCACTACTCTCGACTGGCAGGATTTCACAAGCCCATGGACATGGAGTGGGCCAAAGATGGTATCGATGGGCTGCTTTACATGGTACAGGCCCGTCCAGAGACGGTGGCATCACAAAAGAAAGATAATATACTCCGAATCTACCACCTCAAGGAACGATCCAAGATCCTTGTCCAAGGCCGGGCAGTGGGCACCAAAATCGGTGCCGGCAAGGCCCGTATTATCCACGATGTCAAGCATTTATGTGACTTCCGAGCCGGTGAGGTGCTGGTAGCCGATACCACCACGCCGGATTGGGAACCTGTCATGAAAACCGCCGCAGCAATCGTAACCAACCGCGGGGGACGTACCTGCCATGCGGCCATCGTCTCCCGGGAGTTGGGCATCCCCGCGGTGGTGGGCGCGGACAATGCGACGACCACTCTGAAGACCGGTCAGGAGATTACCGTGAGCTGTGCTGAGGGGGAAATAGGCAACATCTATGAAGGGATTCTTGATTTCCAGATCGAGGAAATCGATCTCGGTCAGCTGGCACATCCCAGGACCGAGATCATGATGAATCTGGGTAATCCAGATCAGGCATTCAGTCTGGCTTCTCTGCCCGTTGACGGGATTGGCTTGGCACGCATGGAATTCATTATCAATGAATACATCAAAGCCCATCCGATGGCCCTCAAACACCCGGAGAAGGTGGGCGAACGAACGCGCGAGGCACTTGCTGCCCTTAGCCAAGCTTACGTCGATGCAGTTGATTTTTTTGTCAAGACGCTTTCAGAAGGGGTCGCCACCATCGCGGCAGCGGTCTACCCCAAACCCTGTGTGGTACGCATGAGTGATTTCAAGACCAACGAGTATGCCTCTCTGCTTGGCGGCAGATGCTTTGAACCGGAAGAAGACAATCCGATGATCGGTTTTCGCGGAGCTGCCCGCTATACTCACCCCGATTACGAAGAAGGCTTTGCGCTAGAGTGCGCCGCCATGAAACGGGCCAGGGAAATAATCGGAATGGACAATATCATACTGATGATCCCTTTTTGCCGGCGTGTACCGGAAGGGAAAAAGGTCATCAACGCCATGGCCCGTTATGGATTGCCAAAGGGAGAAAATGGGTTGAAGATCTATGTCATGTGTGAAATTCCAAACAATGTAGCCATGATTGACGAATTCAGCGAATTATTCGATGGTTTCAGTATCGGTTCCAATGACTTGACCCAGCTCACCCTAGGCGTTGATCGGGACAGCGAGATTCTGGCCTTCGACTACGACGAGCGAGATCCTGGTGTATTGAGGATGATCAAGTGGGCCGTGGAGGGGTGCCAGCGCAACCGGCGCCACAGCGGAATCTGTGGACAGGCGCCTTCCGACTTTCCGGAGGTGGCGGAATATCTGGTCAAGCTGGGTATTGATTCCTTGAGCTTGAATCCAGATTCCGTACTTTCAACAATCCGAAACGTTCTCAGGATTGAAAAACAAATGACGAAAAATAAAGGAGAGTCTTCATGACTGCTTTCATTCCCTTAGACGAGCAGAAGCTTGGTAAATTAGGCCCCCGGACGTTGATTGTCGGCATCCTGCTGGTATTTATTGGCACCGTAGGGGTCATGTTGCCTTGGACAATGTCCCTGGTCACCAGTATTTACATCGCAGCGCTGCTATTAACTGGCGGTCTTTTCTGGGCCTACCATACCTTGAAGTCACACCCGGGGAGTTTCATGGGCTGGTTGAAGCCTTTTTTGCTCATAGTCACAGGCGGCCTGATGCTTTACTACCCTCTTTCTGGTGTGGCAGCGGTTGGAATAATGTTCTCTTTTTACTTTTTTTTTGACGCCTTTGGCAGCTTCGCTTTGGCCAGGGAGATACATCCGGCCAAAGGCTGGGGCTGGATGACGTTCAACGGTGTTGTCTCCCTTTTGCTGGCGGTACTGATTCTGATCGGATGGCCCGCCACTTCCTTGGTTTTGGTTGGTATCTTTGTCGGAGTTAGCTTAATTTTTGATGGTTGGGCTTTGATTATAATGGGATGGCATCTGAGGAACAGAACCCGCCTTGCCAGCAAGCTTCCTTGATACAAATGGAAAAAACACCATGATTGACAAACCTGCCGATCCCGCTTCAACTTCTACGCCGACCGGCCTGACATCGAGGGAAGCCTCCGAACGCTTGAAGCAATACGGTCCTAATGCCTTGCAGGAAAAGAAGGTCTCTCCCCTGCTGAAATTTCTGGGCTATTTTTGGGGTCCCATACCCTGGATGATTGAAATCGCTGCTTTTCTTTCGGCCTTGGCGCAGCGCTGGGATGATTTTTGGATCATCATGGCGCTTTTAGTCTTCAACGCCGGCGTCGGGTTTTGGCAGGAGTTCACCGCCGGCAATGCCGTCGAGGCTTTAAAGAAACAGCTGGCACTCAAAGCCAGGGTATTACGTGATGGCCACTGGCAAGAGATAGATGCCAAACTGTTGGTGCCGGGAGATGTTATTCGCATTCGGCTGGGCGATGTGGTGCCGGCTGACGTCAAACTGATTGAGGGTGACTATCTCAGCGTGGATCAGTCCGCCTTGACTGGGGAATCCCTGCCAGTGACTAAGCGTAGCGGGGATGAGGCTTATTCAGGGACGGTGGTCAAACAGGGAGAGGTAGTGGCTCAGGTGATCGCCACCGGTCAGCACACCCGCTTTGGCAAAACGGCAGGGTTGGTCGAACAAGCCAAGACCGTCTCCCATTTCCAGAAGGCCGTACTGACCATCGGGGACTATCTGATCTACGTCAGCCTGGCATTGGTCGCGGTACTTATATTGGTGCAACTACATCGTCATGCCCCCTGGCTTGACCTGGTGCAGTTCGCCTTAATCCTGACCGTGGCCTCCATTCCAGTGGCTATGCCGGCAGTATTATCCATGACCATGGCGGTGGGTGCCATGGCCCTGTCCCGGCGCAAGGCCATTGTCACCCGCCTGGAATCCATTGAGGAAATGGCCAGTATGGATGTGCTGTGCTCGGACAAAACAGGAACCCTTACTCAGAATCGCTTGACATTGGGTAATATAGAACTTTTTGCCGCTACCGATGACCAGGAGGTATTGGTGGCGGCCGCACTGGCCTCCCGCGAGGAAGACCGGGATGCCATTGACGAGGCGATTTTGCAAGGTCTCAAAGACCGAACTTTACTCAAACAGTACACGCAACTGAAGTTTGTGCCCTTCGATCCCGTGCGAAAACGCACCGAGGCAACTGTACGTGATGCTTCCGGCCAGACTTTCTTGGTCACCAAAGGCGCTCCTCAAGTAATCATGGAGTTGGCCGACCTGAATTGGTCGGATCAGCAGAGCGCTCAAAAGGTGGTGGATTTCTTTGCCAAACAGGGCTATCGGGCCTTGGGCGTGGCCCGCAAGAACGAAGGGGATAAGTCATGGACCTTTTTGGGGATCCTGTCTCTGTTCGATCCGCCCAGGGAGGATTCGGCAGACACCATTGTGCGTGCCCGGGAGTATGGGGTGAACATCAAGATGGTTACCGGTGACAACCTGGCTATCGCCAAGCAAATTGCCAGCAAGCTAGGGTTGGGTACAAATATACTGCGGGCAGATGTGCTGGAAAGCAAAGGGAATGACCGGCAAGCAATGCTGGCGATCGATGAGCAGGTGGAACGGGCCGATGGTTTTGCCGAGGTCTTTCCCGAGCACAAGTTTGCGATCGTCAGGATTCTCCAGTCGCGCAATCATATCACCGGTATGACCGGCGATGGCGTGAACGATGCCCCGGCACTGAAGCAGGCCGATGTGGGCATTGCCGTGAGCGGGGCCACCGATGCGGCCCGGGCCGCTGCGGACCTGGTGCTGACCTCTCCCGGCCTGTCGGTCATCATCCGCGCGATCGAGGAAGCACGGCGCATTTTTGAACGCATGAACAGTTACGCCATCTACCGGATCAGCGAGACGATCCGCATCATGTTTTTCGTGGTACTGGCGATGGTATTCTTCAATTTTTACCCTATCACCGCGATCATGATTATCCTTTTGGCCTTCTTCAACGACGTGCCCATCATGACCATCGCCTACGATCACACCAGTCTGGAGCAGCAACCGGTGCGTTGGAACATGCACCAGGTGATCACCGTCGCCACCTCGATGGGGATCGTTGGCATCATCGGCAGTTTTGGTATGTTGCTGCTAGCCATGGACTGGCTGCACCTAGGCGTGGCCCAAGTACAGACCTATGTCTTTTTGAAGATGGCAGTTGCCGGTCACTTGGTGTTGTTCGTGGCCCGCACCAAGGGACACTTCTGGAAACGGCCCTGGCCGGCACCAATCATGGTGTGGTCAGCTATCGTCACCAAGGTGGCGGCAACGATCCTGGCAGCCTACGGATTTGGTCTGATCACCCCAATCAGCTGGCCGGAAATTGCCTTGATATGGGGTTACTCGATTGCTTCCGCCTTTGTCACCGATGTGGTCAAGGTTCAGGTGTATCGCCACCTGAATCACCAAGCTCCCCGACATCGACATTTTCTCAACCAAATCAAAAGGCATTTGCTTCATCCACACTAAACCACACATTTTTTGAATTTCTATGTTGGCAGATGTAGCTCGATCCATTATGGTGAGATAGACATTGATGAACAATATGTTATACCCAACGAGAATTATTACTGTTTCAACTGAGGAGAAAGAACGATGATGGGAATGGGGTTTTATATGGTGGGGCCATCTTTAATTTCCTTAATCGCCGGGATTGCCATATTGATTTGGCCCAAGCTGCTGAATTATATCGTGGCATTCTACCTGATCTTATTTGGTCTGATAGGTTTGCTAGGCAATTTGATGATGATGGGTCCGGGCCCGAATTGGTGATTTTTTAAATTCCCCTTTCCGTTTATGCCACCAGGTCAACAGCCAGACTCAGACGATCAACAGATCTCTATATCCAATGCCACTGGAATGGGCGTCATAATTACCAGTTTATTGTTTCTTTTTGGCTGCCTCTTTCTGTCTTGGTTGATCATTCGCCCGTTTCTCGAAGCCTTGTTGTGGGCGCTGATTCTCGCCTACATTACCTGGCCGCTTCATGTCAGGCTTTGTCATCTTTTGCGCCACCGCAGTGAAATGGTGGCAACGCTTCTCACAGCTATCCTTGCTCTGATTGCCATTTTCGTTCTTGGCTGGATCGGATGGCAGTTACAGGTAGAGATCACCTCCTTTGTTAGGCAAAGCTACTCTGCAAATAATCTTGAATTGGAGGAAATCTTCTCTCGGATCCCTAAAGGTGAATGGCTAAAAGACAGATGGCGACAATGGCTACATCAGCCTCCACAATTCCAGCACTATTTTTGGAATGTTTTCAAACAATACAGTCATCAATTAGTTAAAGTACTCCACGACCTGGAACGGAATCTGCTGGTTTTTCTGTTTACTTTCCTGTCTTTATTTTTCATTTATCGTGATGGAGAAGGTTTACTACGCCAAACCTACCTGACTCTATATGGTTTGATGGGGGAAAAAAGCATACCTTATCTACATCAAATCGGATTAACGCTCAAAGCAGTCATTTATGGCTTGGTTCTGACGGCATTGGGACAAGGCCTGATGGCAGCAATCGGTTTTTGGATGGTGGGCTTGGGCGCGCCCTTGTTATTGGGATTAGTAACAGCCATGGTAGCGTTGATTCCTTTTGCCGCCCCCTTGATTTGGGGCGCTGCCAGTTTGTGGGTGATTTTCATGGGCAAATTCTGGGGGGGGGTGGGTCTGTTTACGTGGGGAGTGTTAGTCATGTTAGCCGTGGATAACTTCATTCGCCCTTTGGTCATCAGCCAGGCCACCCAAATTCATTTTCTGATTGTCCTATTTGGCGTCTTAGGAGGAATCAAATGGTTCGGCCTATTGGGATTATTCATCGGCCCAGTCATCTTGTCGGTGACGGTGGCGATATGGCAGGAATGGGTGCAAGGCATTTCTGCCGAGAAGCTCCCTATTCCACCTGAACCAGAAAAATCCAACCAATCAAACGATAATCAATAACTTATATTCTCCATCCATCACCGCCAGTAACTATGCCACTGCCGAAAAACGATGATGTTCCAAAGCAATTGCCAATGATCGCTGGAGGCTGCGAGGTGCTGGTTCCAGTTGTTGCGGACGGTAGCTGCCTCAAAAATCCCCTCCGCTTTGAGAGACCGCTCATCGAGTAATTCTTCCACCCATTCCCGCAGGGGGCCCCGTAGCCAGACCGGAAGAGGGCTGGAAAAGCCTTTTTTTCGGACGATCTACCAGGTCGGTCGGCAAGTAGCGGTAAAGGAGGCGACGCAGCAAGGGCTTGCTGCCCGTTCGGTTAGAACATTTGAGCGCCGGGGGCAAACACCAGGCATATTCGATGACCTGGTGATCCAGCATTGCACTCGTACCTCCAGACTATAGGCCATGCTGGCTCGGTCCACCTTGGCAAGGGTCCCGTCCACCAGGGTGCCCAACAGCGCGAAATAACCCATCCGTTCGATGGGGTCGGCGATGATATCGCGGTGTTGAGCAGCCTGCCAGCGCACTGGTTTCTCCCTTGCCACATTGATGAGCGGGAGCTTTCCCAACATAGAGCTGTAGAGTTGCGCATAGAGTTCGTTGATACCGCCACCAGTGCGCATGACAGTGGTGATCTGCTTGACGCGATTGGCCAAGAATCCCGGCCGGTGCGCAGCCGGGATGAGTGCAAGTAACGCGGTGATGCTGGCAACCAGGCCATCCACGATATATGCCGCCAGTCGGCGCATTGCCGGCGACAAATGGGTAGTCGCCTCGCAAACTTTACAAGGCGAGCAAGATGACGCTGCTATGGTCAAGGACGCAGTAGCAATCCTGCGGGGAGATATGCACTGCTTTACCCGATGCGCTGATATCGGCGGGTGGGAGAAGCGCGGTATCCGCAACCCGACGCCAGCGCCCTGTGGGAGGCGGCGGCAACGTGAAACTGACCTCGGTATCGCCAGCATTGAAGAGCAGACACAGATCCCCTTCCCCTTCGCCGTAAATAAGACACCCCAACTGCTTCGCCCGGGGATCCCACCAGTCGGGGGGCTTTCCCTTGGGGTTGAACCAGAGGATATCCTGACTGTGGTAAAACGCCTCTTTGGACAATACCGGATGGGCTTTACGCAGCGCAATCATACCCTGGGTAAAACGGTGGATTTGCCGGTGACGGTTAAGCAAGCGCCAATCGTACCAACTGATTTCGTTATCCTGGCAATAGGCATTGTTGTTGCCTCTTTGACTGCGACGGAATTCGTCCCCCCCTAAAAGCATGGGAACCCCGCGGGAAATAAACAATGTCAGCAGGAAATTTTTGATCTGGCGCTGGCGTAGCTGTTCGATGACGGGGTCATCGGTCGGGCCCTCAACGCCGTAATTGGCGCTGAAATTCTCGTCCATGCCGTCATGGTTGGCCTCGCCGTTGGCCTCATTGTGCTTGTAGGCGTAACTGACCAAATCGTTGAGGGTGAAACCGTCATGGCAGGTGATGTAATTAATGCTGGCCTCCGGTCCCTTGCCGGAGTGCTGATAGAGATCGGAACTGCCGCAAATGCGGGAAGCGAATAGGCCAAGCATGCCATCGTCACCGCGCCAGAATCTGCGCACCTCATCCCGGTACCGGCCATTCCATTCAGCCCAGCGCCGTTCGGAAAATTGCCCCACCTGATAGGCCCCGGCGGCATCCCAAGCTTCGGCAATCAGCTTGACCTGACGCAGGATAGGATCTTCGGCGATCCGTTCCAGCAGAGGCGGGTCTGGTAACAGGTTGCCCCATCGGTCCCGGGCCAGCACCGACGCCAAATCAAAACGGAAACCATCGACATGCAATTCCAGCACCCAGTAACGCAAGCTATCGAGAATCATGTCCCGCACTACCGGATGATTGGCATAGATACTATTCCCAGTACCGGAAAAATCGAGGTACCGGCGTTTGTTGTCTTCCAGTAGGTAATAGACTGGATTATCGATACCCCGCCAGGACAAAGTCGGCCCCAACTCGTTGCCTTCGGCCGTATGATTGAACACCACATCCAGGATCACCTCGATGCCGGCCCGATGGCAAGCCTTGACCATCTCCTTGAATTCCAACAACTGATGACCCTGTCCTCCAGCACTGGCATAGGACGCCTTGGGAGCGGAAAACGCCACGGGGTTATAGCCCCAATAATTTTTCAATCTTTCACCAGTGAGGGGATTGCAACGCTTAAGTTCGTTCTGATTAAATTCTTGCACCGGCATCAGTTCAACCGCTGTAATCCCCAATGCCTGCAAAAAGGGCAGTTTTTCAATCAACCCCCGGTAGGTGCCAGGATGCTGAACTCCTGAGCTGGGATGAATGGTCAATCCCCGCACATGGGTTTCGTAGATTAGGGTCTTAGACCAAGGGTGGCGCGGAGGACTATCCTGGCCCCAGTCAAAATATTCCGGGATACAAACACATTTCGGCATGAGAGCGGCATTGTCCTGCTCCGAGAAGGAAAGATCCAGCACTGGCGAGTCAGGGTTATAACCCAAGGCATCATCAAACTCCCAGTCGTCTTTGCGGGTGATCGCTTTTGCATAAGGGTCGAGCAGCAATTTATGGCGGTTGAAACGCAAGCCCGACATCGGCTGGTAAGGGCCATCTACCCGATAGCCATAGCATTGGCCCAAAGAGATGCCGCCAATCCAAACGTGCCAGATATCGCCAGTGCGGTGATGCAGCGGATTGAGATCCACGGCCAGGGAAGGGATGCCATCATCTGGCTGATCATACAATTCCAGCCGCACAGCGGTGGCATGGCGGGCAAAGAGGGCGAAATTTACACCGTTGCCGTGTATCTGGGCACCCAATGGCAAGGGCGTGCCGGCACGGACCCGGCCGGATTCACTGACGGCGGAGAGGTATTCATGGAGTTTTTTCATCTGCCATCCCGCACCATTTCAATCGAGGGATAACCAACGTTTTTCTATTTATCTTAATGGAAAGCGATATTTTTACCTATCTGTTTGTTATATTAGAAACTTCAAATAAACTGACTAGATGGGGGAATCTGATGAAGAAAAGCCAAATGTCCTTAGGAATAATTTTTGCGTCTGCACTGGCAGTTGCCGTACCAGGCTTAACCCTGGCCAAGACAGCCAAACCGGCAGCCCACCACGCGGGCGATGTGGTCTTGTTACCGGACCGCATGCAGCGGGACAAACTGCTGAAAGAAAAGGCCAAGCAGGTGATTCAAGAAGCGGTGGATGCGGTAATGGCCACCCGCCAAGCGCTAACGGCCTTGGAACACGGCAACGTAAAGGAAGCGGAAGCCGCCTTGGAAATTGCCACGGGTAAACTGCATTTACTCGTGGCACGTTATCCAGAGCTTGGATTGTTGCCGGTGGATGTGGATGTGGTCGTCAGAACTCTGGATGCCGACGCCGAGGCCATCAAAAAGGCGGAAAAACAGGTAGAGGACCTTGTAGACGATAAGCGATATCAGGATGCCCGAGTCATCCTAGATCAGCTTCGCGACGATATAACCGTCACCGTCGTCAGCTTACCCTTGGCAACCTACCCCCATGATATTGAGGCAATTGCGCCATTACTCGAGGCGGGAAAACTGGATGAGGCCAAAGCAGCTTTGGCTGAAACTATTGACTCCCTAGTAGTGACAGAAGAAGTGACTCCTTTGGCGGTTTTAAGAGCGGAAGACCTGTTGGATAAAGCATTCGCGCTGGAACATACGGCAGATTTGAATGACCCCAAGGTTCGAGACAGTATTTTGAAACTGACTCAACAAGCCAGGGAAAATTTGGCAGTAGCCCAATTTCTAGGCTATGGAAAGAAGAAAGACTACAAACAGCTTTACAATGCCATCTCCGCATTGGAAAAAACCGTCAAATCCAAGCGGCATGGGGGTGGACTGTGGAATAAAATCAAGCAAAAACTGCACGCTTTAAAGCAAAAACTCGGCCAACCCCGAGAAAAAAAATAATCTCATCAGTCAGATGAAATGAGCAGGGCAAAGATCCCTGCTCATCATTCCACGTCACAAAACGTTCAACACCCCTAAACGCACTCATTTTCTGAGCGCCATGAATGTGCTCTGGCGTCCTAACCAAAAAATGAATATGATGGATTTCATGGAAAGGATGGAAGTCATACGCGGCGATATCACCAAACTCAATGTGGATGCCATCGTCAATGCCGCCAATAGCTCCTTGCTGGGCGGGGGTGGCGTGGATGGCGCCATTCACCGGGCGGCAGGGCCGCAGCTGCTGGAAGAATGTAGAAAGCTGGGCGGTTGCGAAACCGGCAAAGCCAAGGCAACCAAGGGGTACCGGCTCCCCGCCCGTTATGTATTCCATGCCGTGGGCCCCATTTGGCATGGCGGTACCCACGGAGAAGCCGAGCTGCTAGCTTCCTGTTATCGGGAATGCATGAAGCTGGCCAAGGAATATGGCGTCAAAACCATCGCTTTCCCCGCCATCTCTTGCGGCGTCTATCATTTCCCCGCGGAGCAAGCGGCGGAAATCGCCATCCGCACCCTGAAAGAGTGTTTGCAGGACAACCCTCAAATCGAAAAAATCTATTTGGTTTGTTTTGACGACAAGGTGTATCAAGCTTATCAAGACGCGCTTTCCAAATTTCAACAAGAAAACATTGCCAAGCAATGATTGACAGTGAACACCGCCGCCAGGCCGAGGCGTTGCTCCGTTACCTCAATGCCTCGCCCAGCCCCTGGCATGCCGCGACCACCGCTGCCGAGTGGCTGGAGGAAGAAGGATTTCAGTGTCTGGAGGAACGGGACGCCTGGGAGTTGGAGGAAAGCGGCCGCTATTACGTCATTCGTGACGATTCATCCCTGATCGCGTTCATTACCGGCGCGGCCCCCCTGCCCCTGGCCGGTTTCCGTATTGTCGGCGCCCATACCGATTCTCCGGGCCTGCGTCTCAAACCCAACCCCCTCCAACAAGCCGATCCCATGTTGCGGCTGGGCGTGGAAGTCTATGGCAGCCCCATTCTTCCCACTTGGACCGACCGGGACTTGAGCCTGGCCGGCAGAGTGGCGCTGCGCACCGACACTCCGGAAAAGCCTGCGGTTTGCCTGATAGACTTCGATACTCCGTTGTTGCGCCTGCCCAATCTTGCCATTCACATGAACCGCAAGGTCAACGAGGAAGGGCTCAAACTCAATCCTCAAACCGAACTGCCTTTGTTGCTGGCGGTTTCCCAGGAAAAGCCGCCAAATCAGGACCTTTTTATACAATTATTGGCTAGCCATCTGGATTGTGATCCAGACGCCATTCTCAGTTGGGAACTGAATGCCTACGATACCCAAGCAGGCACTTTTTGGGGGCCGGATCAGGAATTCATCGCTTCCCCTCGGCTTGACAATCTTGCCTCTTGCCACGCGGCGCTGAGCGCACTCTTCAGTGAGGATGAAAGCGCCGCCACCCGCGTCTGCGCCTTGTTCGATCACGAGGAAATCGGCTCGGAAAGTTTCAAGGGGGCCAGCGGTAGTTTCCTGGCCGACATCTTGCAGCGCATCAGCAACGCTTTTGGATTGGACGATGCCTCGACAAAACAGGCCCTGGCGGCCAGCTTTTTAATCAGCGCCGATATGGCCCATGCCTATCAGCCTAATTTCGACTGGGGTTACGATGCCGATCACAAGCTGATCGTGAACCGTGGCCCCGCCATCAAGACCAATGCCAATGTCCGTTACACCAGCGAAGCCTTTTCCCAAGCATTGTTTATGGGCTGGTGCGAAGAAGCGGGCGTCAGTTGGCAACACTATTGCCACCGCAGTAATCTGCCATGCGGCAGTACCATTGGGCCCATTGTTTCGTCGCGGCTGGGTCTGCGCAGTATCGATATCGGCAACCCCTTGTGGGCTATGCACAGTATCCGAGAAAGCGCGGGCGTGAAGGACCACGGGGATTTGATTCGGGTGCTGGAGCGGTTTTTTGCCAGCCCTATGATTCCGGTCAATGCTTGAAAAAAACCCTGTGGAGCGGACGCTAGCTCCACAGGGCATAATCACCTCCTTTCCACCTGATCTTAAATGTAATGGGGGGAGGGAAAATGGTAGGTGTTTAGAGGTTAGCCAGGTTGACCAGCCTTGGTAGCTTCTGGAACTTCAATCAACCGGCCACTTTTGACATCAAAAATATAACCATAAATCGGAATCTCCTGGGGTACCAAAGGGTGGGACTTGATCCGAATCACATCATCCAAAACGCTTTGTGCCTGATCTTTGATGGTCAGCCAATTAATATACTTGCCATCGGGTGAACCGGGACCTTCACCGACATCATGCCAACCACTTTCATCGATAACAGCGGTTTTAAGACTATGGGATAACAAATCCGCCATAATGTCATTAGTAAAGGTTTCCATGCCGCAATCGGTGTGATGGATAACAAACCATTCCCGCGTTCCCAACAGTTTGTAGGAAATCACCAGGGAACGGATCGCGTCATCGCTGGCTCTTCCGCCCGCATTACGGATAACATGAGCATCGCCTTCCGCCAAGCCAGCATATTTCGCAGGATCCAAACGCGCATCCATACAGGTCAAAATGGCAAAGTGCCGCCCTGGGGGCATGGGCAAATTCGCTTTGTCACCAAATTCGGCGGCATATTGCTGATTTGCTTGCAGGACTTCATCGACGATTGTACTCATTTGCTTAGCCTCATTGTTGTTATGGAAATTAGTATCCAATAGTAATTACAAAAAACCGAAAGATAAATTAGGCAAAATTTTAAGCTCTTTGAACTTCAGGTTTATAATGCGTCCATGGATAAATTCAAGAGCATGCGTATATTTTGCCGGGTGGTCGAGTTGGGGAGCCTTACAGCCGCTGCCCGCGAATGGGATTTGTCCCCAACCATGGTAGGAAAGCACGTCACCCAGTTGGAAAAGGAACTGGGACTTTCCCTGTTAACCCGCACCACTCGCCGTCTTAGCCTGACCGAAGCCGGACGGGGCTATTACCAGCGGAGTAAACAATTGCTGGAAGATCTTGAGGAACTGGAAAACTCCGTCAGCGCCTTGGGAGAAGGTACTCGAGGAACCCTGATTGTTGCCGCACCCATCGATTTTGGCCTGATGTATCTGGTGCCCGCCGTCACAGCCTATCGCCAAAGCCATCCCAAGGTAGCGCTTTCCCTGACTCTGGAAAATCGATTCATCGATTTGAGCAGCGGCGATTTTGACTTGGTCATCAGAATCACCGACACTCCCCATCACGGGATGATCGCCAAACAAATCACCTCCACCGAACTATGCACTTTCGCCTCCCCTGGCTATTTAGCCGCCCATGGCGAGCCTCGCACCATTACCGATCTTCACCAACATCAGTGTCTGGGATTCATCAATACACCCCATGGCAATCATTGGCTATTCCACGACAATGGCCGGTCTATAGAATTCAAATGCCATTGGCAATTCGCCTCCAACAACGGGACTGCCTTATGCGAGGCGGCGGCCATGGATATGGGCATTATTCAAGTGCCCAGTACCACGGCCAAACCTTACCTTGCTGACGGCAGGCTTAAGGAAATCCTGCTCGATTTCTGCGTTAAGGATTTACCCATCTATGCTTTTTACCTGCAACGCCGCTTTATCCCGGCAAAGATCACGACCTTTGTCCGGTTTTTACAGACATACTTCTCTGAGCAATAGCTCATTGTGGCTTGATAATGATTTTCTTGAGTTTTTTCTTCTCGGCAGGCGGCGCCATTTCAAAAATCAATAAAATTGCCTCGCCATCACCAGCGTTCTCAGCAACCATAGGCTCGCCGGTTTCCCAAAACACTTCCCCAGGGCCGTAAACTTCCGTCGAATTTTTGTCGACAATCTTCATCTTTCCTTGAAGCACATAACGCGGTCCCGGCCCTTTATGAATGTGTTCAGGGGTTTTAAATCCCGCCGGGAAATACACCCGTATCACTTTTGCTACCACTTGATTGCCGGGTAAGGTCACGGCTTTCGCCATCAGCACCTCTCTTTCTGGCATTTTGGCTTTATTTTTTTCGGCGCCAACTATAGTTGCCCAACATAATCCCGCCATGAGTACCGTTATTAAAGGAAATTTCATCGCCTTGCCTCCTCTGTGATTTCTAAATCATCGTTGAAAGCATACCCATATACAGCTGGAATACAATTGAAACAATTTCATATGACTCCACTTCCATCTGTAGAACTGTTAAGCAACATTGATGATATTACTGGTTTACGCTCATGTGCGTTCCGTTGTTTTTGTTAGTAGTTTGGGTATTGGTGTTGTGAGCTAGGCGTCTTTGCCCGTTGTCATGTTATGAGTTGTAGGGCCATGATGGCCAGTCTTTGCTTGCCGATACCTGGCAACCAAAATTAGTTCCTATTTCTTTATTGCTCGGCGTTTTCTTTTCAGCGTCGAACTGGGAAGCTCATGAAACATAGCCTTATATTGCGAGGCAAAACGGCTTGCATGTTGGAAGCCGAAATCCTGGGCCAGGTGAGAAATGGAGAGCTGCAAATTCTGACTTTCGCAAAGCTGTTGGCGAACGGCATGAAGCTTGCGGGTAGTGATATATTGGCCGGGTGAAATACCCACTATTTCCTTGAAACATAGTTGCAGGGCCCTGGGCGTAATTCCGATCTCATCTGCAAGTTGCTGGATGGAAAAAGACTCTGTCAATTGTTCTTCAATCACCTCGGTTGTTCTTGAAAAGATTCTGAATCGTTTGTTCACTGCCATCTTAGGCAATGGTCTTCCGGGATTCAGCCCTATCTCAATATCCAGAAAAATTGTTTGCAGCTCATCGACTACCCAGTTTTTCAGTGCTAAGGCAGTCGGCCCATGGTTCAAAGGCTGTTGTAGATCGGTTGCTGATAGGAATAACCTCTGAAGACGATTGCGGAAAAGCACGATCCGGGAAGATTCATGCCGAAAAAAAGCCTTTTCTGGTTCAAATGTCCGCTGCCACAAAGCATCGGGCAGCAAGCGTTCCCGCAGAACCATATCGGTTTTAATTAGGATCCCCAGTGCCTGGTAGCCCGGTGGAAGCAGCACCAAGTATTCCTGTCCCGGGTGAATGACGACGAGAGAATCAGGCTGAATCTCCACACCACACCATATGCAATTTTCAACAGCGGGTGAAGTGATAAAAAATTCCAGATAGCCCGGAGGTATGGAAAACCTATCCAGTAATTTCTGCCCACTTGTAAACTGGAAAACCATAAAATCATCAAATTCGAGCATCGCCTCCTTGTGCAGAAAGCATCCCGGTTGCAACTGCACAACCCGGCTGTCCTGATACTTAGAGATGTATTCCATGTACTGATCGATTTCATGGAATTCATAGGTCTTAAGAGAAATTGTCATCTGTTTTCCGGTTTTGATCCGATCATCTTTTTCTCAACCATCACTCACTCGGCGGTAAAAAACTTTCGCATTTCGGATATTTTTAACAAAATATTTAATTAAAATGTTGCCTGTAAGTTATTGTAAGACATAATCAAAAGAGGAAATCCGCTTGAGGGTTACCGGACAAAATATTAAATACTTTCAGACAATATATTGAATATTTAAGGAAGGAAAAATTATGAAGACCAAAACGATTTTTCTAGCCAGTGCCCTGACAGCAGGCCTACTGGCTCAACAACCTGCGCAGGCAGCGTTGACTTTTCAATTCAATTATATAGATCCCGGTAATGGAATTGGTTTTTTCGACCCTTCCCTTGGAGCAGCTCGGAAAAACGCGCTAAAGCAGGGGGCTGCCATGCTGGGAGCCTACTTTTCCAACTACAATGCCACCCTGACCTTCGACGTAATCTCAGAAAAAACGAATACCGGCGCACTTGCTTCGGCTGGAAGTGATACCATCAATTTCAATTCAGGCTTTCAAAATACAGTTGTGCAGCATAAGATCTTAAATGGCACAGATGCCAATGGTGCTGCTGTAGATGGAAAGATCAACTGGGATTTTGGGCAACCGTGGGATCTCGATGATAATGTCTCAACGTCTGCTTTTGACTTTAAATCAACCGCCATGCATGAGTTGCTTCACGCCTTTGGATTCAGTAGCGCGATCGGCAAGAATGGGGGCGGATTTCTTCAAGGAGTAACTGTAGGACAAGATGCCGATCAGTACTTTGTATATGATAAATTCGTCACCGATCATGATGGAAACCGTATGGTTGATGACTCAGGCGTCTTCCAGACTTCCGAACTTCCAGATTTGACAGGCGGTACAGGAACCAATGGCGCCTTCTTCAGCGGGCCAAACGCAAAGGCTGCAAATGGAGGAAACCCGGTAAATCTTTACTCCCCAACTACGTGGGCTGAAGGTAGCAGTATCGCCCATCTGGACGATGACTTTTTCACCTCTCAAAATCTCTTGATGGAGCAAGCAACAGATACGGGTCCTAGTGCCCGAACTCTCTCCGCCATTGAAATCGGCATTCTCAAGGACATCGGTTATACTCAGGTCAGTACAACTCCGGTTCCGATTCCGGCAGCCGGCTGGCTGTTCGGGACTGGCATGATGGCGTTGTTTGGGCTGAGGCGTAGAAAAACAGGCGTATCGCAAGCCTGATCAAACCTCTGTCGGATATGTAAAAAGGGGTTCAATTCGAACCCCTTTTTTCGTGTCTGCCGCGTTATATAGATAGACTGTCATTCAACAACATAAGGTAGCTTGTCATGTCACGTTCAACGATTTTGAGTTTAATTATTACTGGAGTCCTGCTAATGATGAATACCGCATCAGGCAATGAACTCTCTAAAACGGAATACCCACCCAGGCAGTTTCCACTCAAAGAGGTTCGTATCACCGTGCTACATCAGACCGGGCACGGTATCCCTGGAAGTTATCGCATCACGATTACGGGTGATGGCAAGGCCGTTCAGGCCGTCGACAAAAACAAAAGAAAGGAAATCACCCTTTCAAAAAAGCAGCTGGTGGAACTGATCAATGAGTTTTACCGAATCCATTTCTTTGAATTACCGGATAGCTACGGCGTACAAAGGCATGTGGTCTTGATGGATGATGGTACGCTCAGGCTTTTTACTGGCCGCCTCGCTGATGTGGCCAGCCAGCAAGTGTGTATCGAGATTTCAGACTATAAAAAGTGTATCACCGTGATCAATCGCCATCCCCTCGAGCTCAGGCTGCTTGTGGATAAGATGGAAGCGTTGTTCAAATAAGAAGAGTCAGAACAATAACATGATTAAAGTTCAGAATCTGACCCATCATGTAACCGGAAACGTTTCCGATATTCGAGCTGGTTGGATAATGATTACCCTGTTTTTTTTAAAGAAGCCCCTGAGGAGGATTATTGCTTTTGCTTTCTGCATTCATTGCGAAGAGACCATGCCGGACATTCATTTAGACTGGCTGGCATACAACTCACTTTCTTTATACAAATCATGCACATGGCGCAGCAATACCATAATGACAGAGGCCACCGGCAAGGCCAGTAAAATGCCCAAAAAGCCGAAGAGTTGTCCGCCAGCCATGACCGAAAAAATCACCGTCACCGGGTGCAGGCCAATTTTGTCGCCGACCAGCAATGGCGTCAGCACCATCCCCTCCAACATCTGGCCGACAACAAAAACCACCAGCACCCAGCCTACGTGAATCAGGTCATGAAATTGCACCAGGGCCGCCAATACACCCAGCACCACACCCACGAAAGTGCCCAGATAAGGCACAAAACTAATCAAGCCGGCAATCATGCCAATGACTAAAGCGGTATTGAGCCCGACCATCCAAAGCCCCAAACTGTAAATTGCGCCCAACGCCAGCATCACGGTGAGCTGGCCCCGCATAAAGGCGCTGAGCACTTCGTCCGATTCCTTAGCCAATCGGGCGGCCACGGGCATCCAGCGGCGCGGCAGCAGATCGGCGATCCGCGCCACCATGTTGTCCCAATCCCGGAGCAAATAAAACGCCACGACCGGGATCAATAGGAAATTCATCAGCCAAGCCAAAATGGCCGCCCCGGAACGGGTGATGGAACCGGCCAAGGCCGCCGCGATACCGCCGGCTTTTTGCCAATCCTGCTTGATCAAATCGATAAAACGATCAGCATCGATGGTGCCTATTTCCAGGTCCAAGCGTCGCTCCAACCACGGGATGGCGGTACTGCGAATCCAATCCAGATAGCGGGGAAGATCACCTAGAAAGCGGGAAATCTGCGCCTCCAAAGCAGGGATCAGAATCAATAGAACGGCAATGAAGGTCAACAACATAATCAAAAAAACAATCACCACCGCCATAGTACGGCTCAACTTTAACTTTTCCAGACGGTCAGCGAGCGGATCGCCCAGATAGGCCAGCAAGGCGCCAATGACAAAAGGCGTCAGAATCGGTGCCAAAAGATAGATCAACCCTCCCATGACCAGGGGAATCAACAACCACGGCCAGTGGCGGCATTCATTCATAGCAAGACTTACCTCTAAACTTTATACGGCAAAAGTGTTCCACCCTCCCATCCGAGGATGTCGCAAAAGCCCATCCTTGAACTTATGCAACTCGAAATCGGAAAAGCGCGATTTTCCAATTCCTCCATTTTCGATGGCTTATGTCCATCGAAACTGGCGATGCATCCATGCATCGCAGAGGCTGTCGCCTTTTGCGACACCCTTCCAATCCGCGGCTGGGCGGCCCGGATGACCGCCGTCAAACCCCAGGACAGGTTCACGGCTTCCCGTGGCCGGAAGGCTGGAACAGCCTAGCTTTAATGCTCGATAGGCATGGATAAGATGACTGCCTACCCCCCAATCAGGGCAGTCTGCAACATATTGCTCAACGCTTGGCCACCTTGGCTTTTCACATAATTCACCACCACTGGAACGAATTGGTTCACCATGTCAGGAGACATATTCAGGCTTTTGAAGGTTTGCCCCAATTGCAGCAAGGTGGCTGCTGAAGAATTACCGCCCCCCAAGGCGGAAATCCCCCGGCTCAATGCCGATCCACTGGAAGCCGCGGGTGCTTGGTTCAGTAACTGGGTCACCTCCGGCACCTTGGCTGTCAGGGTTTGGAAAGCGCTCGGCGCCATGCGTGCCTTGGCGGCCTGAAAAATCGCGCCGGAACCTCCCGCGGCCTGAGCGGGGGTCACGCCCAGTTGATTGGTTAACATGCTCACCAATCCTCCCGAATTGGAAGCCAATGACGATGCCTGTTGCACGCTTTGGGCTGCCGTCCCGACCGAAGAGGCCGCAGCATTTACCGAACTCAACGCCTTGGATGAGGACCGAGCCCCGCTAAGGGCCGAATCGCCACCCCCGCTTGAAGCGCATCCACCCACAAGAAGCGGTAGCAAAAATACATTCAAACCAATCGTAAAGCGCGCTGGTGATTTTAGTTTTTTCATCAAGTTCCTCCATTTTGTAATGACAATCCGGTGTTTCACCCCGTGATGTCAAGCTACTGAAAAATTTCTCCTGCCGGTCGAAATAACGGTCTTGAAAACGACTTTTGCCGGATTCAACCACATTTTCAAATTACCGCGTTACCTCTGCGTCCATAAGAGAGACATTTCACTTGCAAGCCCTAGCACTGTAATATTCCTATATCACAACTGCAACCCATTGAAGGAGGAAAAACCATGGCAAAGCGTATTTTGCTGCTGGCCGGCGACTTTGTGGAAGATTACGAAGTGATGGTACCCTTTCAAGTGCTGATGATGGCAGGTCACCAGGTAGACGCGGTCTGCCCCGGCAAAAAAGCCGGCGATACGGTAAAAACCGCCGTCCATGACTTTGAAGGGGATCAAACCTATACTGAAAAACCCGGCCACCATTTTGCCCTCAACGCCGATTTCGATAGCGTCGATCCCGACCAATACGACGGCTTGGTCATCCCCGGCGGCCGCGCCCCTGAATATCTGCGCCTGAATGACCGGGTGCTGGAAATCACCCGCCATTTCGCGGCTAACGGCAAACCTATCGCCGCCATTTGCCACGGGGCGCAGATTTTGTCGGCGGCGAAAGTGATTGAGAGCATCGAAATCAGTTGCTACCCGGCCGTCGCGCCCGAAGTGGCACTGGCCGGGGCCAAATATATTCCCAATAATGAAACCTTCAGCAACGCCCACGTGGACAAAAACTTCGTCACCGCCCCTGCCTGGCCCGCCCATCCCGAATGGATGAAAAAATTCCTCGAGCTGTTGGGGACACAGATAACCCCATGACCCGCGAGGAGCTTTTACGCAAAGAACACACCCGGCGGATGGTGTCTCCGGTAGAAATTCTTTTGGAGTGCGGCTGCCAGGTGACGGTGTAAAGTTCAAAGTGACGCCAATGCCTCCTGCAAGGTCCGGACTGGCACGATATCCATCCCTTCGATGCCTTTCTTCGGCGCATTGGCCTTGGGGACAATGGCGCGTTTAAAACCATGTTTGGCGGCCTCGTGCAGACGCTCTTCGCCGTGGGGCACGGGACGGACTTCACCCGTCAAGCCAATCTCACCGAAAATCACCCAGTCTTTGGGAATAGCCCGGTCCTTGAGGCTGGAAAGCACCGCCGCGATCACCGCCAAGTCTCCGGCGGTCTCCGCCAAACGCACCCCACCCACCACGTTGATGAATACGTCTTGACCGGCCAAGGGCACGCCGCCGTGACGGTGAAGCACCGCCAGCAACATGGCCAGGCGGTTGTTTTCCATGCCCACGGTGATACGGCGGGGATTGCCCAGGGGGCTGTCATCCACCAACGCCTGCACTTCGATCAGCAGCGGCCGGCTGCCCTCGCGGAGGACGCAGACGGCGCTGCCGGCGCAGTCATCAATCTGGCGGGAGAGAAAAATCGCCGAAGGATTCTTGACCTCCTTCAGCCCCCCCTCGGTCATGGCGAACACCCCTAGTTCGCCAGTGGCGCCGAAACGGTTTTTGACTGCGCGGATCACCCGGAAACGACTGCCCGCCTCGCCTTCAAAATAGAGCACCGTATCCACCATATGCTCCAACACCCGGGGACCGGCCAAAGCCCCTTCCTTGGTGACGTGCCCCACCAGGAACAGGGCCATCCGCCGGGATTTGGCCAGGCGCACCAGGCGGGCGGCGCACTCGCGCACCTGGGATACCGAGCCGGGGGCGGAATTGAGTAATTCCGTATAAACCGTCTGGATGGAATCGATCACCAGCACTTCCGGCTTTTTCTGCTCCGCCACAGAAACGATGCGTTCCAAAGCGGTTTCCGCCAACACCGGCACCTGGCGGCAATCGACACTCATGCGCCGGGCACGGAGGCCGATTTGCTGCACCGACTCCTCGCCGGTAACATACAAAGTATCGACCCGGCCACTGAGCATCGCGGTCGCTTGCAACAGCAAGGTGGACTTGCCAATCCCAGGATCACCGCCAATCAACACCGCCGAACCTCTCACCAGGCCGCTGCCCAAGACCCGGTCCAGTTCCGCCAGACCCGTGGAAATACGCGCCACTTGCTCGGCTTTTATCTCTCCCAGGGGAACCACTTGGGATTGGCCCGCCGCGCCAGCGTAACCGGCAAAACGCGGATTGCCAGAACTGGAAACCTCCGGGATGGTTTCCACCAGCGTGCTCCACGCCCCGCAACCAGGGCAACGCCCCGCCCACTTGGGCTGGGTGTGGCCACACTCGGTACAGCTATAGACAACCTTGGCGCGCGCCATGAATCTCTCCGCCTCCCATTTCCACTTTCGCCACCCGCGCGGTAATGCCGCAAATCAAGGTATAGGGGAGCGTTCCCGCATAACGGGCAATCTCTTCCACCGGCAGTCCCGCTCCCCACAGAACCACTTCCGCGCCCGCCTGAAGTTCAGGATGATCTGTCAAATCCACGCTGATCATATCCATGGAAACCCGCCCAACCAAGGGCACCCGCTTGCCTTCCACCAACACGGGGGTTCCCGAGGGCACCTCCCGGGGGTAGCCATCCCCGTAGCCTGCCGCCACCACCCCCAAGCGGGTGGGACGCTGGCTGGTCCAGGTTCCGCCATAGCCGACCGATTCACCCTCGGCCAGGTTTTTGGCGGTGATGACCCGGCTTTTGAGAGTCATCACCGGCTGTAACCCCAATGCCGGGCCGGTGATCCCAGGAAAAGGAGAAATACCATAGAGCATCAAACCTGGGCGCACCCAGTCAAAATGACTTTTGGGACAGGAAAGCACCGCCGCGGAATTGGCACAACTGCGCGGCAATCCGAAGCCTTGGGTTACCCGCTCGAAAGCTGATAGCTGGTCGGCGGTTACAGAGCTTTCCTCATCGGCACAGGCAAAATGGCTCATCAGCACCGGCTTCAGGGGTATTAGTCTCTCTACCGCGGCCACAAATTCGTTCTCTTCCATGCCCAGCCGGTGCATGCCACTGTCAAATTTGATCCAGGGACGCAGGGCTGGTTGCCTTGCCGCCATTTCGATTTGGGAAAATTCATGGACCACCGGCTCCAACCGGTAGTGGCAAAGGGCATTCCAGGCTTCCTTATCCTGAAATCCTTGCAGCACCACAATGGGATGGCCGATGCCGGCCCGGCGCAAGGCGATGCCCTCTTCAATCCGAGCCACCGCAAAGCCATCAGCCTCTCTCAAGGCCCCCGCCACCCGCGTCAATCCATGTCCGTAACCGTCCGCCTTGACCACCGCGAGCACCTTGGAAGCTGGGGCCAGGCGGCGTACTTGCCTTAAATTGGCCAGCAACGCCTTTAAATTCAGCTCAACGTGAATAGATTCAGTAAAATTCAAGCCGTATCACCGGAAGCATTTAATTCAGGCATACAATGATGTATAATATAGGCATGAAACTCATAGCCTTTGGGAACATAATATGCGTACTACCTTAAATATTGACGACCAATTATTGCAAGAAGCCCAGCGCTTGACTGGCGCCAAGGAAAAAACCGCCTTGATCCGGGAAGCGCTCAAGGCATTGATCGAACGGGAAAGCGCCCGGCGCCTGGCGCGCCTGGGCGGCACGGAACCCCAATTAAAGCTTCCTCCCCGCCGGCGCCCGGACGAAAATGATTCTGATTGACACGTCTGTCTGGATTGATCATTTCCGTTATTCACTGCCCCCGTTAGAGGCACTTTTAAACCGCGCTCAAGTCCTGATTCATCCCTGGGTAATCGGCGAATTGGCCTGCGGCCATTTAAAAAACCGCAAAATCATTTTACGCCTTCTTGAAGCGTTACCCCAAGCCACGCTGCCTTCTCACGAGGAGGCGATGTTTTTTCTGGAACAAAATAACCTGATGGGCCGCGGCATTGGCTATATCGACCTTCATTTGCTTGCCGCCACCACCCTCACCAATCACGCCCGTCTCTGGACCCTCGACCGTCGGCTGGCCTTGGTTGCGGGCGATTTAAGACTTGGCTTTTCTCCATCTAACTACTCCTAAAAAAGGATATTCCTTGCGCTAAATTCGGGTGCGCCAAGCGCACTACAGACTCTAGGATAAAATACACATTCCACCTTGGGTAAATTTGTCAGTTTTTTTTACATTATACTTCTTATTTCGACCTAAAGACTCTATCGATACAATCAACTTATTGAATAATTAGCAGAAAAAAATGATGGTATGCAAGTTGCTTCATTTTTATTTTGGCAATTGTCGTATGATGGCAATTTCACTCGATTCATAATAACAAGGAGAATAATCATGAACGCCCTAACCCTTCCAGCCAAGAATACATGCTTCCATATAGCGAGCATGGTAATGGCAACCATACTAGTAACGTGCTCCGCCCAGGCAGCCACAGTAAGTTACTTTCTGGACAACGTGGTTACGACACATGGCAAAACCATGACCGGCACTTTCGAATGGACCTATCAGCCCGGCGATTTTGAAAATGGTAGCGGCCAGTTCAGCCAGCTGGGTATTCCAGGCTATGGCTCTGACCTCGACCCACTAAGCATCACGATCGCCCCAGATTCAATCGAATTTAGTCTCAAGCAAAGCTTTCATAACAAAAATCTCGATATTAATCTCCGCTTGAAAGGTAGCTTTACCTCCGCTCATGGGGCCAACATTGATTTAGGTCAGGATGCAAATGGCAATTACCACAGCAAATTCAGCGTATCTGGATTTGGCGCCAGTGGTTACAGCGGTGGATTCAAAAGCGGCGCCATCACCCCCCTTCAGGCAGTGCCACTGCCTGCTGCCGCATGGCTATTGGGTTCTGCAATCATGGGCCTTATCACTCTCTTTGATGGACGTAAAAAAGCCTGAAGATTGGCTAAATAGTTCTTTGAATGCGAAGGCTGGGATGAACACCCGGTCTTCGCAAAGCGTCCAACAAGGCTCCCTCAATAATCCTCCTCGTCATACATTCCTTCGGTGAAATTCTCGAACCGGGTGTATTGCCCCAGGAAAGTAAGCCGCAAGGTACCGATGGGACCGTTACGCTGCTTGGCGATGATGATTTCCGCCGTGCCTTTGTCGGGGCTGTCCTCGTTGTAGACTTCGTCGCGGTAGATAAATATGATGACGTCGGCATCCTGTTCGATGGAGCCAGATTCGCGCAAGTCCGACATGACCGGCCGCTTGTTGGGGCGCTGTTCCAGGTTACGGTTGAGCTGGGACAGGGCGATGACCGGCACATTCAGTTCCTTGGCCAGCGCCTTAAGGCCGCGGGAGATTTCCGAGATTTCCGCGGTGCGGTTTTCCCCGCCGCCCGGGGCTTGCATCAATTGCAGATAGTCGATGACAATCAACCCCAACTGGCCGTGTTCGCGGGTCAAGCGCCGGGCCCGGGCCCGCAGTTCCGTGGGACTGAGGGCAGGGGTGTCGTCGATGAACAGTTTGGTGCCCGCGAGAATATTGATGGCCGAGGTCATGCGCGGCCATTCTTCGTCTTCCAGACGGCCGATCCGCAGCCGGTGTTGGTCTATTCTCCCCAGGGAAGACATCATCCGCATGGCCAGGTGGTCGCCGGGCATTTCCATGCTGAATACCGCCACCGGCAACTGCTCCTTGATGGCCACGTTTTCGGCGATATTCATGGCAAAGGTGGTCTTCCCCATGGAAGGCCGGCCCGCGACGATAATCAAATCCGCGGGCTGAAGCCCGGCGGTCATTTGATCGAGATCGACAAAACCGCTGCTGACTCCGGTAACGGTGCCGCCTTTTTCATAAAGCTCCTCAATCCGGTCCACCGCCAGGGTCAGCAAGGATTTGATCGCCTTGAAGCCACCATCGCCGCGCTGGCGCTGATCGGCGATATGGAAGACTTTCTGCTCGGCGGTTTCCAACAGCTCATTGACGTCCTTGCCCTCGGGGCGGAAAGCGGAATCGGCAATTTCCGTCCCCACGTGAGCCAGTTGCCGCAAGATGGCGCGCTCGCGGACAATATCCGCATAAGCGGTGATATTGGCGGCGCTGGGGGTTTCGCCGGCAAGCGCTGCAAGATAAGTCATGCCACCCACTGCCTGGAGTAGTTCGCGGTTTTGCAAAGCCTCTGAAACCGTGACCACATCGCAGGGAGAATCGTTTTCCATCAATTCCCGGATTACCTGAAAGATCAACCGGTGTTCCTTGCGGTAAAAATCTTCCTCGCTGACCCGGTCGGCAATCTTTTCCCAAGCCCCGGCATCCAACATCAGCCCCCCCAGCACCGATTGTTCCGCCTGGATGGAATGGGGCGGCGTTTTGGGTGGCAGTGGGATTTGTTCGGCTGTCTGACTCATAAATCCGCCATGGTTTCGATGATTTTGGTGGTAGAACAACCTTCCAGCAAGGGCAGCAGTTTGACCTCGCCGCCGTTGGCCAAAACGCAATCATGCCCGGCAATGGCCTGGATATTGGGGTAGTCGCCGCCCTTGACCAACACATCGGGCAAAAGATCACAGATCAAGGTTTTTGGCGTGTCTTCGGAAAACGCCGTTACCCAATCCACGCACGCCAGTTCCGCCAGCACTTGGGCGCGATGAGATAGTGGATTGATTGGCCTCCCTGCTCCCTTGAGCCGCCGCACCGATGCGTCATCGTTCAGCAGCACCACCAATCTGTCGCCGAGTTGGCGGGCGGCTCGCAAATACTGAATATGACCGGCGTGGAGGATATCGAAACAGCCATTGGTCACGACAATTTTCTCGCCCCGGGCCTTGGCGGCGGCGACCAGCCGGAATAAGTGCGACCGGCTGATGAGCGCATCGGTATCGCTGACGGAAACCACTTCCTCAGGCATCACCGATGCCGCGCCCAGTTTTCCAACCGCCACCCCGGCAGCGGTGTTGGCCAAGCGAGCGGCCTGTGCCAGTGGGATTTCGGCAGCCAAATTGGCCGCCAGCCAGGCAGCCACGGTATCGCCCGCGCCTGTCACATCAAACACTTCTTTACTGTCGGCGGGTATATGAAGGGGTGGACGGCCCGCTTCCATCAAAGTCAAGCCGGATTCACCGCGGGTAATCAACAAAGCTTGCAGATCCAGTTGTTTCCTGACAGTGGCTGCCTTGGCCACCATCTCTTCCTCACTTCGCCAGTGCCCTGCAATTTGGGCAAATTCCCGCGAATTTGGCGTGAGCACCGTAGCGCCCCGGTAGCGGGAAAAGTCATTCCCTTTGGGATCCACCACCACAGGTTTGTCCTGGCGCCTGGCCATGGACAGCAAGGCCTCGCATCCTTTCAAAGCCCCTTTGGCGTAATCGGACAGGACAATACCATCCGCCTCTTCGAGGGCGGCATTGAAGAGACCGACAAGTTGGTTTTCCGCTCCTTGGGCCGCTGGTTGTTCAAAGTCCAAGCGGATCAATTGCTGGTGTTGGCTGAGCACTCTCAATTTCACAATGGTGGGGGAGGAAGTCTGGAGCAAA
This sequence comes from Methylothermaceae bacteria B42, assembly GCA_001566965.1. Lineage (NCBI taxonomy): Bacteria > Pseudomonadati > Pseudomonadota > Gammaproteobacteria > Methylococcales > Methylothermaceae > Methylothermaceae bacteria B42. The sequence continues at coordinate 145,412 of LSNW01000031.1, forward strand.
CGGCAATCAATCCCTGATTGGCATAAAGCGGTTTCCAGTTCTTCGCCAGCCTCGTCTTGCCCGCGGCAGCCGATGAGAATCACCCGGCACCCTAGGGCCGCAAGATTGAGGGCCACATTGCCAGCCCCGCCTGGACGGGCTTCCGTCTGGTGAACGTGAACCACAGGCACCGGGGCTTCCGGGGAGATGCGCGAAGCCGATCCGGACCAATAGCGGTCCAGCATCAAATCCCCGGCAACCAGCAGGGTTAAACGTGAAAAATCAGGCAGTTCCACGAAAGGCGCGTGTCAAATTCGGGAAAACAGTTTACCATAATCCACCATTGCAAAAATAAGCTGGATTTTTTTTACCGCGGAGACGCAGAGGGCGCAGAGATTTTTTCTTGAAGTAGTTAAAGCACTTACATTAAATGTCATAGTAACGGAAATCACAGGGTATTCCCCAAAACTCACTTAATATTTATCTCTGCGATCTCTGCGCCTCTGCGGTGAAATCAAATAACCATCACCACGAGAGAAACTTATGGAAGTTGTCATTTATCATAACCCCCGCTGCAGCAAATCCCGTGCGACTTTACAGCTGCTGCAAGAAAAAGGCATCGAGCCTGAAATCATCGAATATCTGAAAACACCTCCCAGCAAGGAAGAGCTGGAAGCCATCCTGAACAAACTGGGCATGGAGCCAAGGGATTTGATGCGCAAAAAAGAAAAGGTCTATAAGGAAAAGGGCCTGGATAACCCAGATTTGACCCGTGACCAACTGATTCAGGCGATGATTGAAAACCCGATTCTCATTGAACGTCCCATTGTCCTGGTGGGCGACAAGGCCGCCCTCGGCCGCCCTCCGGAAAACGTATTGGAGATTTTACCCCATGGCTGAAATTCTGGTGTTGTACTACAGCCGTTATGGCGCCACCGCCACCATGGCGGACACCATCGCCCGCGGCGTGGAAAGCGTGGAAGGCGCTGTCGCCAAGGTCCGTACCGTGCCTCCGGTATCGGCGGCGTGCGAGGCCACGGAAGACGTCATCCCTGGCAATGGCCCACCTTATGCCACCATGGAGGATTTGCAACACTGTGATGGCCTGGCCTTGGGCAGTCCCACCCACTTTGGCAACATGGCGGCGCCACTGAAATATTTTCTCGACCAGACCAGCAGCATTTGGTTTTCCGGCGGGTTGTCGGGCAAACCGGCCGGGGTTTTCACCGCCACTTCCAGCATGCACGGCGGCCACGAAACCACCCTGTTATCCATGATGTTGCCCCTGCTCCACCACGGCATGCTGATTGTCGGCATTCCCTCCCAGGAAACCGCTTTGATGGAAACCAAGACCGGCGGCACCCCTTACGGCCCCAGCCACTTGTCCGGAGAGGAAAACAAACACTTAAGCGAGGAAGAAAAGCGTCTGTGCCTGTGTCTCGGACAGCGCCTGGCGACCATCGCCCTCGCCCTCAAACCAACCTGATTCCCGCCATGCCTGCCCAATTGCCTCTGCAACTGTCATTTCCAGAGGCACCGCGCTTCGACCAATTCCATGCCGGAAACAACCGGGAGGTTATCGAGATCTTGAAGGATTGCGCCCGCGGCGTGGGCGAATCCTACCTGTTTCTGTGGGGCGATGAGGGATGCGGAAAAACCCATCTGCTCCATGCCTGCTGCCGGGAAGCCCATGGGAAGGGCGAAGCGGTAGGCTATCTCCCGATGACGGAGCTGGTGGCCTACGGCCCCGAGATTTTGCAGGGCCTGGAACAAATGGCGCTGCTTTGCATCGACGACATCCATGCCCTTGCCGGCAAGCCCCGTTGGGAGGAAGCGCTGTTCCACGGCTTCAACCGCTGGCGTGAAAACAGCATCCGGCTGATCATTTCGGCCAACCAAGCGCCGGCAGAACTGCCCATTGCCCTGCCCGATCTCAAAACCCGCCTGACCTGGGGCTTAACCCTCCGCCTCCATCCTTTCAACGACGAAGACAAACTGGCCGCCCTGCAGCTACGGGCCCGGCAATTGGGGCTGGAGCTCTCCCCCCAGGTCGGCAGATTCCTTTTGACCCACACTCCCCGGGATTTACCTTCCCTGTGGCGTTTGTTAAATTCCCTGGACCAGGCCACTTTGGCCGCCAAGCGTAAACTCACCATTCCATTTTTGAAAGATTATCTGGAATCCGAATCATGAAGGTATTGATAGTCGGCACCGGCGCCATTGGCGGATTCTACGGGGCCCTGTTAGCCAAGCAAGGCGCTGAGGTCAGCGTTGTGTGCCGCGGCGATTACGATACAGTCAAAACCCATGGCATTTACATCCAAAGCACCCTGGGAGAATGGACCTTTCAGCCAGATGCGGTGTACCGGCATGCTGGAGAAGTCCCATCTCCGCCAGACTATGTCATTCTCTGCACCAAGGTTCTGCCTCACGTTGACCGAGTGGCTTTGATTCGCGAGGCAGTCGGCCCGGAAACCGCCATTACCTTGATTCAAAATGGGGTGGAAATCGAAGACGAACTGGCCAAGGCATTTCCCGACAACGAACTGATCAGCGGCCTGGCTTTTGTCTGCGTCAGCCGCACGAAATCGGGACATGTCTGGCATCAAGCCTATGGCCATTTGATGTTTGGCCGTTATCCCGCCGGAATCACACCGAAAGTCACCGCCCTTTGCGATACTTTCAACAAGTCGGGAATCAGCGCCAAAGCGATGGAAGACATTGTTGCCGCCCGCTGGCAAAAATGCGTCTGGAATGCGCCGTTCAACCCCTTGTCCGTCCTTTCCGGCGGACTTTACACCAGCGACATCCTGGAAAATCAGGAGGCCTTCGTGCGCCAGTTGATGACGGAAGTCTGCGCCATCGCCGAAGCCACCGGACACCCCTTGCCCCCTAATGTGATTGACAAGAACATCGCCAACACCTATAAAATGCCTCCCTACAAAACTTCCATGCTGCTGGATTTTGAGGCCGGCCGCCCCATGGAGACCGAAGCCATCCTGGGCAACGCCGTACGCGCAGGTCAGCGGGAAGGGGTCGCCATCCCCCGGCTGGAATCGGTTTACGCCTTAATGAAACTGCGGGAACTGGCCCGGCAAAAATCCACTACCCCATGACATTCCTTTCCCATCCCTGGTGGACCGGCGCCCTGCGAGTGTGCCTGGGGGTCTATTTATTGTTTATCCTTTATCTTTCCCTGGCACCGCAACCCTTGGAAGAGGTGGAAATCAATGACAAATTCGGCCACCTGATAGCCTTTTTTGGTTTGGGATTGTTGACTGACCTCGCCTTTCCCAAACACAAGTTTGGCTGGCTGGTGATGCTCAACCTTTTCGCCATCGGTGTGCTTATCGAAGCCATGCAATACCACACCCAATACCGCACTGCTTCCATTGCCGACTTGATCGCCGATGCACTGGGATTGCTTGGCTATTGGTTGACCAGACATTGGCTGATAAAACAGAAAAACTAGCCCCTCAGACACGGCATGATATTTCCGAGGTGATGGAGTTCGGTCGCTGTGTGGGGGGCGGCCCGGATAGCCGCCATGCCCTCTTCTCGAATGGTTTCTAAGATTCTGCTGGACTGTAGGTCAAAGTGTCCATCAGATCAATCATGAATTCGGTTTCTTCCCTGTCCACCGGATCCCATCCAGAAATGCCCAAAGATTTAAGTATTTCCTGGGTTTTGGGCGTAATCTCCATTGCCAGCAACGCTCCCAGCAAAGTCTCCCATAAATCAATCAGCGTTGGTGACGCCATCAGAGAATGATGCAACACCTGGATATCGCTCCGGACCAAAACCTTTAACTGCCTTTGGATGGGCCGGCTTAGTTCATCGAAAGCATCGGCAAAAAAAATGCCGGCATCGCACTCGCCCTGCAATAATTTTTTCGCCACTTGCACATAATTGCCACATTCAATAAGTTGGATATTGTTTTTGGACAATCCCGCCGGCTCCAACAACATCATGCCCATCAAATGGACGTCCGGATCGTCGGTGGTGGCAATTTTTGCCCCTGGGGATAAGTCTTCAACCTGGCTGAACTGAGAATCAGATAACGAGGCAATCAAGGCTTCATCCGAACCGCCCCGGGGTTTAACGAGAGAGGTAAATCCCTTTTCGCGCACCAACGTGGCAGCATCGTAAGGGTTCGAATAAATCAAATCCACCTTATCGTCGGCAATCGCCCGGTGCAGCGCCTGAAAATCATCGAATAACTCCAAATGAAAACGGGTTTCCAACACTCGTTGCAGCCAAGTATTGAAAATAAACCACCCGGAAAGGTGATCCGGGCTGAAGTCTGGACTCACTGTGAACATATAGGTCATTGACTTTCCTCCAATTCCTTGGCCCGCATGGCCGCGTAAAGTTCAACGCACTCCAACACCTTGGAACGTTCCGGCTTACGCCGCACGGAGCTGTAACCTATGATTTTCCCTCTTCGCACATTGGGAATCACCGTGGCCTTGACCCAATAATAGGCACCATCCTTGCGCAGATTCTTGACATAGCCTTGCCAAATGTCGCCCCGTTGTATGGTCTCCCATAAATCCTTGAAAGCCGCCTTCGGCATATCCGGATGACGCAAAATCGAATGGGGAGCACCGATCAGTTCTTCTTCCGTATAGCCGGACATGGCCACAAAGGAGCGGTTGACATGGGTAATAATGCCTTGCGTATCGGTGCGTGAAACAATCAAGCGGCCGTCGGGATAGGGAATCTCGATATCGGTAACCAACACCCGGCGGGAACCATATTGGAAAAGTTGCAGCACATGCTCGCGGAATTCCCCCTGAACATCTTCTTGGGACATATCAGCAATCATGATTTTACCTTTACTCGGGGATTAAAGAAGGTCAGCAATATTGGCAGCCGCCCGCTTGACATCTAGAAAAATCAACCCCAATTTCGCCTTGGGCTTGGTTAACACGGTAAGAACCGCTTCTTTACCTGCATAGGTCATTAGAACATAGCCATTATTGCCTTTAACTAATACTTGCTCCAACTCGCCGCGGGCCAGTTCCTCCAAAGTTCGGCTACCTAATGACAACATAGCAGCGCTCATCGCCCCAACCCGATCTTCATCCATACCCTGCGGAAGGACGGACGCCATCATCAATCCATCAGTGGAGACAACCCCCGATGCTTTGATATCGCTGGAACTGCCATTCAATCCGATCAGTACCGATTCCAACATATCCGCGCGCATACAATTCACCTCCGATCATTCATTTCAATTTAAAGCCCGGCAGCGGAGAATACCGCAGCATTAATACCCAAATCAAAGTCACAAAATCCGGTTGGTTGAAATGGGGAATGCCAGAAACAACCAATACAAAACGGTCTTCACCGATATACAAAGGCCAGAAACCCAGTTTTCCGCATCCGCCGGAATCGACAACCGCCCAAGCTTCGCTGCCCACATCTTGATTATTGAGCAGCAGCTCTCGATAGCGGTCTTGTAGGCCCATCAAGTCCGCGCTGAGGGCTGCCAGCTCTTCAGCAGTTTCGTGGGGAAAACCGTGGGACGCCAGGTAAAAACCTTGCTGTTCCGCCAACAAGGCCTTGCCGTCTTCTGAAAGCCCGGCTAACAGGGAAGGCAATATTTCTTCCAAAGGCTGATCTGGCGCATCAAAAGATTGCTCGAAGCCTTGAATCCAACCCAGTTTTTGCAGTCTATGTATGGTCTCCATGGCTTGATTAGCATCTTCCTCCTCGCACCATTTTTTTACTAATTCAGGCGTTAAAGCCGCGGTACTGCTGGTGCGTAGGATATTTCTCAACAGCCGCCGGGATGGTGTAGTGGTTGTATCTGAAACCGCATGATAAGCACCGCCCGGTGTGGGCCAAACATAAAGGCCGTCAATTATTTGCATAGTTTTCATAAGCCTTATTGGTTGCTGTGGCGGATCCAATGTAGAAAGCAATGCTCCTTACTAGTTTCTTACAATATTTTCAGGGGCCAGGCCAATTCGCTCCAATTCCAGACCCAGACCCAGACCGGCAGCCAACACCAGATCAGTCTCATCCCTTTTGCCTTCGCTTATACTGCTTCGATCAACTGCAGGCTGCCGGTAGCTCCATCGTTGAGTACCGATAAAGATGAAAACGGCAACTGCCGGGGGGTAATTTCATTTTTCAAGCATGCCATCAATGCCAGGTAGCGACCCTCCTCTAACAGTGGTCGCGCGCCCTTTAACATGCGCTTTTTCAAATCAAAGCCTCCTCTGCCCAGCACCCAAAACAAATCCAATAAAGAGGCATATAAGGCATCTTGATTACGCCGGACAAGGGCAAAATAAATCCGGCAAAGATGGAACTGCAACTGGTATGGCAATTGGCGGACCTGTTGAGTGGCAAAAGCGTAAGCCGTATCCGGCGGCCAATCGTCTGACCACTGCAGCAATCGAATTTGACCGGTAAAAAATGCGCCTTGCCAAGGTTGGTTTTTCATTGATTCCAGATAAGAACTCGCAGCATAACTTACTGAGCTTTTAGCAGCTTGCACCTTACCCTCCGAAAACTATTATTATGCTTTAAGTATAAAAAACGATACCTGTAGAGAAAATATTGAGCCCTTTTTCCTGATTGTTCGAATTTTATTGCGCTACTTTTCCCACAAAACCTGTGGATAACTTTGTGAATAAATTGCTAATAGCAGTCTGAAACCCGCATAACCCTTTACCTTCCATTCAATTGCAAAGAAACTAGACAAGATTGTTTTCAAGTTGAAATCAACAGGTTACATGACACAGCATTACCGAACGAGAGCATAAAAAAACTTGACAACCTCTTACCGTTTTCAACAGTCGACTGTGAATAAGTATCTTCTTACATCCTGGCTTTCCAGCTGACACATCGTCTTACAGAATAAATATCAAGCTATACTGTCGCTGACTCGCCCCGTCTCTGGCCTGGGGTTGCGGCAAAGTAATCGAAAACATTTGAGATTCAGCCACGGTTACGCTATCAACAGCATAATTTTGATGGCTAGTGAATAACCCTCCTTGACATGGATCTATCATGCCGCTTATCAAACCGCCCCACGAGCAGCCGAAAAAATACGCCCTAACTGCGGCCATTTGCCTCGTCGTGTATGCCGCCATTGGCTTTCTGCTGATCCCGTGGCTGATCCGATGGCAAACGCCGGTTCAAATCCAAAAGCATTTGGGGCGGGAAAGTTCGCTGGAGAAAGCGGCGTTTAATCCTTTTACCCTGGAATTGAATTTACACGGCTTCACGCTGCTGGAACACAACGACCAGTCTTTTGTGAGTTTTGATCGGCTCTATGTGAACTATGGGCTTTGGGATTCTCTGACGCATCTGTCTGCCGCTGTGCAGGAAATTGCCCTGGAAGCCCCTTACGTGCATGTGGACCGACTGCCGGAAGGAAAATTTAATTTTTCTGACCTGGCCAAGAGCGCCAAAGAACCTGAGCCGGAAAAAGAAGAAAAGGAAGGTCTGTTTCCGGTGTGGATTGGCCGGTTAGCCATCCAAAATGGCCAAGTAAAATTCGAAGACCACGCTCTTAAACCTGGGTTTCAAGAGGAAATCCAACACCTCAACCTGCAAATCACCGGATTGTCCACCAAAAAAGACGCCGTCACTCCTTATCATCTGGAACTGGCCCTGGCCTCCGGCGGTAAGCTCGCAATTAACGGCGAAACGGTGCTTGATCCTTTATCCGCCCAAGGGGCACTTGATTTTAGCGGATTCGGCCTGAACAAAATCCAGGCCTATCTCAAAGACAGCGGCATCCAGCTACAACAAGGCGTTTTGACTGTCGCCGCAAACTACGGGTTTGACGGCGGCGCACCCGAGAAAATCCGCTTTAATTTGAGCCAAGGCAATCTCTCCATCGAGAATTTACAACTGGCCACCACAAAGGGAGGCAAGATGCAGCTCGAGATCCCCCGTTTCGAGGTGACGGGGGTGGGCGTAGAGTCTGTCACCCAACCCCAAAAACAAGCCACGGATCTCAAAATCGGCCAAATCCAGCTCACCGGCCAGACCCTCACCCTGTCCCGCCCGAAGGAGCCAAACCTTTTTATTAACACAGGCTTGGTTGCCCTGAATCACCTGGCGATGACCATGGAAAAGAGCGATGATCCGGCCCGGGAAGTCATGATCCTGACCAACCAGGCGCTCAAGATCAAAGACACCCGTATTGGCGGCAGCACCACGGCGGGCAAACCGGTTATCATGATTCCGGAAACGAGCGCGGAAAAGCTGGCTGTTGACCTGAAAAAACAAACGGTTGACCTGGAATCTCTTTCCTCTTCCCAAGCCACCATTGAAGCCTGGTTGGCCAAAGGCGGCGAGCTGAATTTACAAACCCTGTTCGCGGGCAACGCCCCCAAGGAAACCGGCGAACAAACCCGGCCTGATACGGATAAATCCGGAGCCACCTGGGCGGTTCAGGTCCATCATATCTCCCTGGACAACTATCAATTCGACCTGGAAGACAAAAACACCCGTCCCGCGGCCCGTTTCTCCCTGCGCCCTATTCGCCTGACTTTGGATAATTTCAGCACAACCCCGGGGAATCCCGTCCAACTGGCTATGGATATCACCATTAATGAAAAGGGGACATTTTCCGCCAAGGGACCCATTGTTATCGATCCGCTCAAGCTCAAGCTGGATTTGAACGCCAACCGCTTCGCCCTGGGCGCGCTTCAGCCCTATATCAGCCAATTCGCCAAACTGCATCTGAAAAAGGGGGATTTCCATCTTGCGGGCAAACTGGATCTTGCCCTGGACAAAAGCGGCAAGCCTGTGGGCGGTTTCCGGGGCGACACGGGCATTGCCCGCTTACATACCGTGGATACGGCAGAACAAAAGGACTTCTTGAAATGGCGGGCGTTAGACGTCAACGGGCTGGCCCTCAATTTTGCGCCCATGAAAGTCTCCATCCGCACCGTTGTGTCCGACGGCTTGTATAACCGCTTTATCATCCACAAGGACAAAACCACCAACCTGGATGACATATTTCCCAAGCAACCCGCCAAAAGCCCAAAGTCCGCCCCAACACAAAAGAACGGCCCGCCTCTGCCTCTTGCCATTGGCTCTGTCAAAATCAAAAATGCGGCGGCCCTGTTTTCCGACCAGTCGTTGGTTCTGCCCTTTGTCCTCAACATGGGGCAGCTCAATGGCGCCATCGACAACATTTCCACTCGAGCCAATCACATCGCCAAAGTCGATATCCAAGGCAAGGTCAACCGCATGGCGCCAGTATTGATTGCAGGCAGCTTGAAACCTTTCGATATCGAGAATTTTCTCGACATCCAGTTAAAGGTGGAAGACGCCGATTTAACCGCCGTCACGCCTTACATGGCGCATTTCGCCGGTTACGCCATTGAAAAGGGCAAAATCACCCTGGATGTGGCCTACAAAATCCAGGACAAAAAACTGGAAGCCCAGAACCAGGTGGTCATTAATCAATTGACCCTGGGAGATAAAATCGACAGCCCCGAGGCGGTTTCCCTGCCGGTCAAACTCGCCATTGGCCTGCTGCAAGATCAAAATGGTGTCATCGATTTGAACTTGCCCCTGACGGGCAGCCTGGAGGACCCGAAATTCAGCATTGGCCGATTAATCGGCCAGGTGCTGCTCAATTTGCTCACCAAGGCCGCCACCTCCCCATTTAGCTTAATCGGCGGGCTCGTGAGTTCTGGTGGGGAAGATCCCGGCAAAATCAGCTTTCCATTAGGCTCGGCCGCCTTGTCCCACCAAGAAGCGCAAAAGCTCGTCAAAATCGGCCGGGCACTGCAAGCCCGGCCAAAACTTGTCGTCGAAGTCAAAGGCATCGCTCTCGACCCCGCCGACCGCCAAGCGATGGCGGAAAACCGCCTTCTGGCCCGGATGCGGATGGAAAAATGGGACGACATTGAAGGCGAAGAAGGCGCTCCCGCAGGACCCGGGGCGATACAGTTGAGTAATCAGGAAATCCAGGATTTTCTGGTGAAATATTACCTGGACGATGTGGAAGATGCCCAGGATCCGGAACCTGTCAAAACCGGGTCTGGCGAGGAAGTTATTCCACAAGCATACTACAAAAAAGCCAAACAAAAACTCCTGGAGCAAATCCCCGTTACCGACCTGGACCTCCAGCAACTGGCCCGCAACCGCGCCACCGCCATTGTTCATTACCTTACCCAACAAGGCAAACTGCCCGCCAGCCGGGTTTTCGTGCTGCAAGAAGACATCCAGAAACAAGCACCCTCTGAGGGCGAGAACAAGGTGGCTTTGGAATTGAAATTAACGGTCCCGTAGTATTTACTGAAAAAAGCCAAACCCGCTTAATAGTTTAAGGATAAGTTCCCGCTGATCGTAAATCAGCGCCGCCGGGAATATCAGGGAGATGATGACGCCCGCTACTTTGAGGATAAGGCGCATTTTCCTGGAAGGCATGTTGAACTCTGTTGGTACCACCTGCGCCGCCTGATCCGACGGCGCCCATCCCTCTCCCAAGTTTGCCACCGTCTGCCGACGGATGTGTTCCGCATGGCTGCTCCCTGCCAAAGTATCGCCCACGGTGATAGCCCTGCCGTCTTTCTGGAGCAATCTCAATTTGTACCAGACCCGGGAAGTTTGTCCATCGCTTGAGGATAAACCTTTCTCTATGCGGATATCAGCGATATCCGAAGCTTTAATCTCGGTTTCGATAATCAAGCCCAAAATATTTCTCTGGACTTTGACCCCGGCAGGCAATACCGTCACCTTCAAGCTATTTCCCAGCAGAAAAACGCCTCCCGCCAGCACCAACAGACTGATCAAATAACCAAAGCCAAAAAACAGCATCGAAGTCACAGGCAGAAAATCCGCAAATTGCCGGTGCATAAACCATTGGGCAACCAAAAAAATAATGCCTATAACCAATAGGACCAATCCCACCCCCTTGTTGCGCCAAGCGGGATAATCATACCGCGCGCCATCTTCCAGCGGTTTGATTGTAGGAACAGCCATACCGGCGGCCTCCACCGCCACCGGAAATTCCTTCCTTTCAGGCTGGGATCGCATGAAGCGGGCTGAAGCGGCAATATCTTTCCGGCTGGCATTGGCCACTGGAATGACAAAATGGCGCTCGAAATCCCTGCCTTTCATCGGCACGGCAATGTGTATATCCCAGCGATATTCCTCCTCTTTAGTGGAGGCAGAGGCCGGCAAATTATCAGGCGGATGAAATTGAAACTCTATGCGATAGCTTTTCCCATACGGTTGGGCGGGAACCGTGATGCGATCCTGCCACAGCGCTCTGGACACATATCTGCGCTCACTCCCCCGTTTCTCCCAATAATGGCGAGTACAGGTCAACGACACCTGGGCTTGCCCGGCACCCTTGTCGGCCGTTGGCACCTTCACATAACCTGCCACGACGCCGCCAATTTGCCCAGGGAAAGGATCCATGATTAAAGGGGTTTTTCCAAACTTAATCCAGGCAGCCGTCTCTTTTACCGCCCGGTACACCAACAAAATGCCAACCAACGGGAACAACGCGAAAAAATAAAAGACCGGATTCTCCTGGAAAGCCTCGAAAATCCGCTGCTGCCCATAATAAATCGTTGCCCAAACCCCGGCATTCCATAAGACAGCAAAAAACCAAAGCGCATACTGCTGGCCCTTGGCATTGGAGTAGATCCGGTTGGATTGGAATTTGCCCCTGTGTGAATCGACCCATGGCATCGACATAGCTTTTCCTTTTGGATTTGGCTTTATCTATCAACTATAGCCGTTGGATCTAAAATTTCATGAGGCAGGAACAATGGCCTTTATATCACCTAAGTTCTGCAAGTGTTTCGGCATTCGGCTGCCAAATCAAGCCTTTATGCTGCGTAATCTGCACCAATTTTACGCTCGAAGCAGCGCTGCTACTACTGCGAAAAAAACGCCGAAAACCTTGCAAATGACCTCATTTTTCAACCGACGACAACTCCTTTTCCGCCAACAATTCCGCCCGGAACCGGTCAGCATCGCGGGCGATAAGTAGCAGTAAAATCCCCGAATAAATGAAAGTGGATAACAAAATCACACCGATGACAATGGCCTTGAACATATCCAAAAAGGGGAATTCCTCTGGAATCATGGAGAGCATGACAATCGACAACCCTCCTTTGATGCCGGCAAAAGTCAGAACGCCCCACCAACGGAAATTCACGTCCACCATTTTGTCCGTCCGTTGGGTCAAAAAGGCAAACTTGGCCATCATCAAGGCCCGGATCAGTGTTGTCGCCGCAAACATTACCAGAATCTCCCGCCAATATTTGACCAGCAACGCCAGGTTGACAATCTCTGCCATGGCCACGAATAAGATGGTATTAGCCACCAACCCCAGTAACTGAATATCCTCACGGGTACGTAGATGACGGGCCCGTTCTTCCACAGTAACCTTGATCACTTCCAAGGCAGTGTCGATTAGCCGCCTGGAAGTAGCGACGTCCCTGGACTCTTGCCGTAAAGCGTCTTCCTCGGCCTCGATCCGCCGCTCGTCGTAGCTGACCGCTTTGCACATCCAGTGATTCAAGGTCACGGTGGCGACGATACAAGATAGGATGCCAGAAAAATGCAGGTGACTGTGAGCGCCTAATAAATTGAGCAGATTGTAGAAATGCTCGGCCAAGGTAAAGGCGGCGTAGCCGGTGACAATCACTACCATCATCTCCGCGATGCGATTATCGGTGGTTTTCAAAAGCCCAAGCCCGAGAAACCCAAAAGCCAGCCCAAGAAGGATGGAACCCAACACCACCACAAGGCTGATTTTGACCACATAACCCACCGTGACTTCGCCCCCTTCCAGCGCATAGAGCCCAATATAAACAAAAACAATCAGCGCCGTGGCATCATTGAACAAGCTTTCCCCTTCCGCCAGAATCTTGAGCCTGTGAGGTAATTCGAAGCGGGAAAAGATGCTCACTACTGATACTGGATCGGTTGCCAGCACCATGGCAAACAACAAAATTGTCGCGGGAATGCTCAGGTGGTATTCGCCAAATAGAAAATCCTTCAGAAGCAGTGCCGCAATCACTGACAAACCCACCGTCACCACAGCCAAATAGAACAAACTCAATCCGTGAGCCTTGAGCTGATCGACGCTAAGCTCCAAGGAATCGGAAATCAACAAAATGGGCAGCAATGTCAGCACCAAGGCGGCAAAATGCCCTGCATCAGGCGTCAGTGCCGTCACTTCCGGCAATAATAGATGAAGTAAAAAAGACAAGGCGATCAAAGACAAGGGCGAGGGAATGGAGAACTTGTCCTCTATCTGCAAGGCAAGATAAAGAATCAGCGCGACGGCAAGTACAGTCTCAATCATGAATGCAACCTTTCTATAACGGTTAGATTGGGCAGCATCATATCTAAGTCAAGCCAGAAAATCTTCCCGGCGCCGCTGTTTTTCTCCTTCACCAAAACAAAAACATCAATTTTCTGTTAAGATTGTTGAAAATTTCAACAATCATGAGAAAACCTATGGCCACAGTCAATTTTTCCGTCCCTGACGAAGTCAAGGAAGCCTTCAACAAAGCCTTTGAAGGCGAAAACAAGAGCGCCATCATCGCCCGCCTGATGCGGGAGGCGGTGGAGGAGAAAAAGCGCCAGAAGCGGCGTCAGGCAATTATCGAGGAACTTATCCGCATCCGCAAAGACAGGCCCACCGCCACCGATGAGGAAATCCGCCAGGCCCGGGAGGAAGGTCGGCCTTGAAGGTTGTCCTCGATGCCAGCGTACTGATCAAATGGCTAATTAATGATCCCGAGCGCGAAAGTCACACTGAAAAGGCAACCGCCTTGGTCACTGCTATTGGCCAAGGAGAACCGGAACTGATTCTGCCAGATCACTGGCTGGCAGAAGTCGCTGCCGTGTTATGCCGTATCAGCCCGGAAACAGCTCAAGGAGATGTGGAAACCTTGCATCTTCTCGACTGGCCCACCCTGAATACGCCAACGCTCTATTATCGTGCAACACGCCTGGCCATCGACATGCGCCATCACCTTTTCGACACTCTCTATCACGCCGCGGCTCTGGAAACCGGCGCCACCCTCGTCACCGCCGATGAGCATTACTGGCGCAAGGCGAATGGTCTGGGACACATTACCCTGTTGGAACACTTTGACCCATGAGCACCTTGCTAACCTTAAAAAACATTTCCCTCGCCTACAGCATCCAACCCCTGCTCGACCAGGCAGAACTGACCATCGAAACTGGTGAACGCATCGGCCTCATCGGCCGTAACGGTGAAGGCAAATCCACTTTATTGCGCCTATGCGCCGGCCAGATCGAACCGGATGGCGGCGAAATCTGGCGTCGCCCGGGGTTGAAAGTGGCTTTGCTTGAACAGACCCCCCAATTCGATCTTGAACTGAGCGCCTACGACGTGGTGGCGCAGGGCCTTGGACAAATCGGCGACCTGTTACAGCGTTATCATCATCTCGCCCAACAGGACTCGCCTAATCTCAAGGTATTGGAACGGCTGCAACACCAATTGGAAGCCAAAGAAGGGTGGCAGTTTCTGCAGAAGATCAATCACGCCCTCGCCCGCCTGGGTCTTGATCCAGAAATCCAAGCCAGCAGCCTTTCCGGTGGCTGGCAGCGGCGGCTGGCGCTGGCCAGGGCGCTGGTATCGGAACCAGATCTGCTACTCTTGGACGAACCTACCAACCATCTCGACCTGGACACCATCGACTGGCTGGAAACCGAACTGCTGCAGTTCCCCGGCAGCCTGCTATTTGTCACTCACGACCGTACCTTTCTGCAAAAGCTGGCCACCCGCATCATCGATCTCGACCGCGGCATACTCACCGCTTGGCCTGGCGATTACCGAAATTATTTGGAAAAGAAAGCCGCCGCCCTGGCCGAGGAAGAACGCCGCAACGCCGAATTCGACAAAAAGCTGGCCCAGGAGGAGGCCTGGATCCGCCAGGGCATCAAAGCCCGCCGTACCCGTAACGAGGGCCGGGTGCGGGCACTGAAAAAACTGCGCGAAGAACGGGCCCGGCGCCGTAAGCGCCAGGGCAAAGCCAACCTGGCCCTGGATACCGCGGAACGCTCCGGCAAACTGGTGATCGAAGCGGAGAACATTAGCTACACCTACGGCGACAAGCCCATCGTCAAGAATTTTTCCACTACCATTCTTCGCGGTGACCGTATCGGCCTGATTGGCCCCAACGGCGCGGGCAAGTCCACCTTGCTGAAACTGCTGCTCAAACAACTTGAACCCCAAAGCGG
Source organism: Methylothermaceae bacteria B42 (assembly GCA_001566965.1). NCBI lineage: Bacteria > Pseudomonadati > Pseudomonadota > Gammaproteobacteria > Methylococcales > Methylothermaceae > Methylothermaceae bacteria B42. The sequence continues at coordinate 160,613 of LSNW01000031.1, forward strand.
CCATGTACGCCACGGCACCAATCTGGAAATTGTCTGGTTCGACCAGCAACGCAGCCAGCTCGATCCAGAAAAAACCGTGGCCGATACCGTCGCTAACGGCAACGACTGGGTCACCGTCGGCGGCCAACGCCGCCACGTCATGTCGTATCTGTCTGACTTCCTGTTCGCTCCCGAGCGAGCCCGCCAACCCGTCAAAGCCCTCTCTGGCGGCGAACAGAGCCGGTTGCTCCTGGCCAAATTGTTCACTCGCCCCGCCAACCTCCTGGTCCTCGACGAACCCACCAACGATCTGGACCTGGAAACCCTGGAACTGCTCGAAGCCCTGCTCCTCGACTTCGACGGTACCCTGCTTTTGGTCAGCCACGACCGCGCCTTTCTCGACAACATCGTCACTTCCACACTAGTGTTCGAGGGTAACGGCAAAGTCGCCGAATACATCGGCGGCTATGAAGACTGGCTACGCCAGCGTCAATCCCCCGCCGTTGAATCACCGCCAAAAACAGAAAAGCCCCAGGAAAAACCCCGCCCCAAGCGAGCAAAAACCAAGCTTAGCTACAAAGAACAGCGGGAACTGGAGTCACTCCCAATAGAAATCGAGCAACTGGAAGCTCGCCAAAGCGAACTTCATAACTGTACCAACAACCCCGATTTCTATCGGGGAAAGGTTGAAGAAATCAATGCGGTACTGGAAGAAATCGACAAAATAGAAAAAGCATTGGAAAAGAAATATAATCGATGGGATGAGCTTGAATCATTTCAAGCAACATTAAAGTAGCCGCCACTCCTCTTTCATTAATAGTCAAAAGCTTAATACCCACAATGTTAACAGCAAAGCAAATTTATATTGCTTGTTACCTTTTAGTTTTCTCAGTTAGCGTGGTTACCCTTGCCACTCAAATCGATTGGCCTACTTCTAATGCGTACTTAGCGACTGGCATTTCTATATTAAAGTCATTCAACAGTTATCTGGCTGAAGTAATTGTCGCAATTATTATTGGAGGACTTTTAATATCCAGAAGTTTGTTTTACAGAATAATTGCATATGCAATTCTATTTCTCTTTTTTTCAATCTACACGATTCAAACCATCTCATATTATATATCTGGCCAGTTTATAACAGAGCTTGCAATTGAAAACATTAATCATATCCACCTTATTTTAAATGGAAGAACCATTACTGGTTTGATAATCATTTTCACAATTTTCCTTGGAATTATTGTTTTAATTGAACGCAAAACAGATAGACACAACCAACCAAATAATAATCCAAACAAATTAACTATCTTCACAACCCGCATTGTTTTAGTTGGCTTGGCAACATCGATCCTGTTACCTAGCCAGAAGCTTATTGGTGGAACTAATGGAGAATCAAACCCCCCCTCATCATCTGAACACATATTTCCGACGCCGCCTCCCATAACCGCTCTTGCCTTACTTCTTGCTCCTAGTCAGCATAAAGAAGACAGCAGCCTCTCGACAGACGTTTTAGATAAAGTTCACGATTATGGATTTCATTACAATCCAAATTCTGTCTATCCTTTGATTAAACATGAAATCTACGCCACAAACCCACCCTTCCCCATGACAAAGCCCAACAGTGAAGAGCCGCTACCAAATATAGTGGTTTTCTTCACAGAGGGTTTTTCCGCCAGGAATACTGATATATTCAATTCAGACTATAAAAACCTGACACCCAATTTAAAAAAATTCGCCCAACACGCCATGGTAGTGGATAACTATTTCAACCATACAGCTGCCACTTATCGTGGATTACACGGCCAAATATGCTCTATTTACCCTAAATACGGTGGCGTTGGGGGATGGCACGACAACTATAAAAACCTGCCTAAAACTAATTATTTTTGCCTGCCGCATTTACTCAAGCTTCATGGTTATCATACTTATTTCGCCACCTCGCAATTTCGCACTATTACCTTTCTTGATGAAATGCTAGCCCAGTTAGGCTTTGATAGAACTTTTATGGCAGAGGATTTTCTATTCGATTATTTGCCCGGTGAAAAAGCCATTAGGAGGGAAGGCATATCGGATCAACAGTTATTCCGCGGGCTCATTCAGCTATTTAAGCGCCACGAACACAATCTTGATCTACAACCATTTTTTATTGGCATCTACAATCTCGAAACCCATGCTTTCTTAGACGTCAAAGATGATGGCAAACGATATGGTGATGGAACAAATTCTTCGCTCAATACCATTCATAATCTGGACGATGCCTTTGGTAAATTCTGGAATTATTTTATCCATTCACCTTATTCGGAAAATACCATAATTATATTTACTGCCGACCATGCCCACTATCACGATAAGCCGTTCATTAGGGCATTTGCAAAACCGACGAAATTTAAACGCCCATATCAACGAATTTTTGTCGATCAAATTCCTCTGATTATCTACGATCCTACCCGGAAGCTACCAAAAAGTTTTGATGCACAATTTTCAACCAGCGTGGATTTTACACCATCCTTAGCCCACTATCTGGGACTGAATAATATTGATAATCCATTCATGGGTTATTCAATTTTCGAGAAACAACACCATAACCGAGAAATCAATAAGGGTGTGGCTTCTATTGGAAACAAGACTTTTATTATTGATAAAAAATCAATACATAAAGGCTCTCCCGGCAGTTTTACCGGGCCATACAGAGAAGATTTATCTAAACTGCACAATTTTTTCTCCCACATTCATCAGTTGGAAGTAGAAAACAGAATATGGAAACAATGAGAAATACTTACAAGCCCTGCCTCGTATCGGTCAAGATAAGCGCATAGTACAAACAAACACCTTGATTTTATGACACGCTTTTCTGTCCCGGCCGGACCACAATCAGAATCAGAAGAAGCTCTGGCAATTTATCAAATTACGTGTCTAGTCCCAATACATAACTTCCATCAAGGCAACGCTATCCCCCGAATCCGCTGATACAGCTCCACCGCGTAGGAGTCGGTCATGCCGGCGATGAAATCGGTGGCAAGCAGCAGGCGCTGGTACAGCGGCAATCCGGCTGGATCGGGTAGCGGTCGGGGCATCAGTTGAAGCAAGGTGCGGCTGCGGGAGCTGGCGTGATCACTTTTGGCGGCGCGGTCTTCGATGGCGTGGACGAAGGCATCGAGGAGGCCGGCGATGACTTCAAAGCCGCAGGCTTTCACCTCCACCACTGGACGGGCGTAATAGACTTGGGTCTCGGCCACTTGTTTGAAACGGGCGAACTCGTCGGCCTGTTCAATGTGATCGAGGAGCGGATGATCGAAGCGGCCGGCCATGATGCCGTGGTAGTGATGCTCAAATACGGAGACGGCCTGGCGGATGATGCGATCGATGGTGACCGAGCGGCAGTAACTGGCCTGCTGGGACGGGTCTTCCAATTGTGCGAGGCGCTGGCAGTGGCGATTTTCCAGGAACGGCTGATGCAATTGCCGCAGGGTGTCGAAGGGAATCACCCCAGCCTTGAAGCCGTCTTCAATGTCGATCACGTGATAGCAAATGTCGTCGGCGGCCTCGAGCAGGAAGGCCAGGGGGTGACGAAACCAGGCTGGCCCCGCTCCCGGCTTGGGCAGCAGGCCGACGGTTTCGGCCACTTCCCGAAAACAACCGGCTTCGCTGTGGAAGAAACCGAACTTGCGCCCGCTGGCGCCCTCGGCCTGGGATGAATCGACCACGGAGGCGCGGGGATACTTGGCCATCACCGCAAGCGTGGCGCAAGTCATTTGCATGCCGCCGGGCTGGCCGGGATTTTGTAATACACATAAGGTGCGAAAGCCCTGGGCGTTACCTTCGAAGCGCAGCAGATCCTGGCGTTGGGCTTCGTCAAGGGGGTTCAACTTCCCCCAAGCAGCAAACCATTCGCGAATGGCATCTTCGCCCGCGTGACCGAAAGGCGGATTGCCGATATCATGAGCAAGGCAAGCCGCGGCCACCAAGGTGCCAACGTCCTGAGGGATGACCACTTCAGCCAGCTCCGGCGCTTGCCGCAGCACCACCTCGGCCGCCAGCATCCCCAGAGAACGTCCGACGCTGGCCACTTCCAGACTATGGGTCAGGCGGGTGCGGACGTAGTCGCTTTTGGCCAGGGGAAAGATTTGGGTTTTGTCTTGCAGCCGGCGGAAAGCGGAGGAAAAGATGATTCGGTCGTAATCGCGGGCGAATTCCGTGCGCGGCGGCGGGAACTCGCCAACTTCGGCCGGTTTTCCCAAGCGCCGGGTGGAAAGCATCCGGCGCCAATCCATGGGCTGATTCATTGCGGCCACAGGCGCTTCCACCAGGGATTCTTCTTGGCTTTCGGCGGCTGCTTCAGGCCCATTTTGGAATATATCTCCTCCAAGGGCCAGCCGGTCAGCTCATGGAGATTGCGGGCCTGCTGCTCCCGATTTCTGGGCAAGATTTCCTCGCGGTATTGCTTGGCTTCCGGGCAGTCATCGCTGCCATCCCAGGGATGACGCAGGATATAGCGGGCCTGGAAATTAGAACGGTCGCCGGTCTGATGCAAGCGCAAATCGTCGGGAAAAGTTTGGGCGTCATATTGGAGATGGAGGCGGGTAACAAAAACGTTGACTTGCGGCGCTGGCATCACCGATGAACGGGACGCGGGCTTGTTCATGGGGCGCATGTCATCCAGCCACATTACGCCCAATTCCCTTAACTCACTTGGCGTCAAAGGCTGGGCGGCGCAGGGATCGCACCAGGCCATGTCCCACGCGTATTCCATGAACACCGCCCGGCCATCGTATTCCTTCACCTGGCGGGCAAACATATCGCGGTAGAATTGAGCAAATTCGTCCTTGACGAACAGCGGGATTTCCTGGTTACTGGGAATGGGCACAGTCCGGTAGTTGGCGGTTTCCACCCGGCCGGTGCGGCTCAGGAGCCAGAGGAAAAGTTCTTGTTTGCCCCGGGCGTTGAGGGTGCCCAAGCGAATGGGTAGCATGAATTTGGGCGTCTCGTAGGCCACTTGCAGGGGGCGGAGGTAATGGAAGCCTGTCTTTTCAAACGCTTCGAGATTGACCTTGGCGACAAAAAAACGCATGCCCTGCTTGAGATAGCTCCCGACGACAGGTTCGGCGCCCTTGGGGAGTTTGTAGCCGTTCTCGGTCAGCCAGGTCACCAACCCAGTGCTTTCCTTGGCCGAGAGTATCAAAATATCGTATTCCCCCACGGTGTATTGGGCTTCCACGGTGACCCCCAAGGCTTTCGCCCAGCCTGCGGATTTTTCCGCCACGGCATCGGAACGGGCCGCCATTTCCAGGGTATAGAGTTTCTCGCACGGATTGGGGTCGAAATATTCCACCAGCCGGGGCGCGGTGTAGGCATCCAGGTGATCAATCACCGCGGTGCTGGCCACGTGAATCTGTTCCCTTTCAATAAAGGTGGGCACCGGGATGACAATGGCAAAATCCTTCACTTCTCCTTGAAAATCGTTGGCCATGGTCAGGACGGTGCGCTCGCCGTCACGGGCCATCACTACCTTGGAGGATTGGTTATACAATCCGGTATCGGCGCGGGCCACATAGAAGCCGCAAAATGCATGGGAAACAGCAGGCAGCAGGGCCAAGATCAAAAACCATACTTTCATAAAATCACCTCCTGGTGAAACAAACCGGGCCATTTATAACGCTCCCCAGGCCAGCGCCGGTTTAACAGCGGCACCAGCGGCGCGCATGCCGCCAAAGCATAGAACGGCCCTTCGTTGATATAGAAATGGTATTGAAGCACATACCCCACCCCGGCGACCAGAAGAGCAAACCCGATCCGCGCAAGGCGGCGGTCGGGGAGAGTCATGGGATCGGAAATCATGAAGAAGGCAAAGATCAGCAGACTGACGTTTTGTAATTGCAACCACGGAATCGACCAGGGATCGCCCAGCCATTGGGCCCGGCCAAAGATCAGCGCCATCCAGGCCACCCCAAAGGCCACGGTCACATCGCCCCGGCGGGTATGATGCAAAACCCACAGCCCAGCGCATACGGCCGCAAACCCCAGAAAAGTGCCTTGCCCCCATTGGCCCGGCGACAACCATGCTCGATCGGTCAACAGCAGCACGATCACAATGGCCAAATTGGTGGGGTTGAACAGGTGCCGGCCATCCACCCGCAGCAGGAACTTACTGCCAATGGCAATTCCCGCCGCCAACACCGCCCACCCGAGAGAATGCGTGTGCAGCAGCAAAATGAGCGAGAAAGAGGAAATCAAAGCACTGCGCGGATCAAAGGGAATCCTGGCCCAGCGGGAAAAACCCCATTGAAACGCCAAGGCACCCAGCGGATAACTCAAGCTTACCCAGCCAATGCCGGAAATCCCCAGCCAGCCGACAGCGTAAGTCAGCAGTCCCGACAGCACCAGGATTTGCCAATGGCGGGGGTCTTTCATCCCTTCATTTGACAAACTTCCCAATGGCCGCATTTTGCGCGGCTTTACGCAGGTCTTCGCTGCGCAATTCCAGCGCGTATCCGAGCACGCCGCTGCCGATAATCACCTTATCGTGATCAAAAACGCTTTCGTCCATCAATTGCCGTACCGTTCCCGGCAAGGCGATGGGCGGTACCGCGCCGACGGGATACCCAGTCGCCGCCAGCACCTCATCCATATCGGCCATGGTCAAGCGCCGCTCACCCAAGGCTTTCCGCAGTGCCGCCCAATCCGCCTTGGCATTGCCAGGCGCTCCCAGCAATGCAAAACCTCCGCCACCGGCGCGGAATAACAGGCTGCGGACAATTTGTTCCGGCTTCTGCCCCCTCCCCTGCACCAACTCCTCCAGGGATCGGACCGGCTTTTTGTCGGGATCCAGCGGAATCTCCACCCATTCATAGGCAATGCCCCACTGCTCCAGTAGCTGAGTTACGGGGGAGGACAATTGTTCCGTCATAGATGCTCTCCTAAACCTCTATTCCAATTCAATCAGGCTAAGATGATAGGCTCATTAACCAGCCAATTCCAACCCGCGATTGATGGCAAAAACCAGGGCTCCGTCATCTATTCAAGCCGGGGCAGGTGGTCTGCTTCGAAAACCACGCCGGCGGGGAGGCCGGCGTGGAGCCTACAAGGACGTATTTATGGCGTTTTTCGAAGCAGACCACCTGCCCCCCCTGCAATCAATATTACGTGTTTAGTTTAATTGACGCGGTCCTGAGCAAAAAACGAGCACGGCTGACAAATCTCTCAATTCTGCTAGAATATTGAATTCTTTGGAGAGGTGTCCGAGTGGTTGAAGGAGCACGACTGGAACTCGTGTATACCCTAACCGGGTATCGAGGGTTCGAATCCCTCCCTCTCCGCCATAAACACATATAGCACTGTGGTTAAGGGCAACTGCAGTGCTTTCTACATTTAAGCGCCTTGAAAAAGGGAGGGATGAGAATCCGAAAGAAGGGTTCGACAAATTTGCCAGGAGCAAATTTGAACGCGCTTCAGCGCGGCCCCGAAGGGGCGAGGGCAGGGACAGCCCGAGTAATCCCTCCCTCTCCGCCAAAGTTAGAGAAAGGCATCCAGGTCAATTCACCTGGGTGCCTTTTTTGTAGGTTACACGTCAGTTGAGGGAGGGATGAGAGCCCGAGAAGAGGGTTCGACCAATCGGCAGGACAGCCGATTTGGACGCGCACAGCGCGCCCGAAGGGTGAGGGGCCAGGACGGCCCCGAATCCATTCAGAAGATTGGATGCTATCAATGATTGCATTACTGTCGGGGAGGCGCTATCATTGCAATCAGTTTCTTCCTAGATAAAGCAAGGTATCGTTATGGCCAATCTCATTGTCAGAAATCTTGACCCACGTATTGTTGATGCCCTCAAGCAGCGGGCAGCACGGCATGGCAGAAGCGCCGAGGCTGAACACCGCGCATTGCTGGAGGCGGTTTTGCTGCACCCCAAAGGCAAGAGCTTTGCCGAAGCGCTCGCTGCCATACCCGATGTCGGGCAAGACGAGGATTTCGAGCGAGAGGAAGATTCAATGGACAACCATCATGTATTTGGTTGATACCAATGTCATCAGTGAAATCCGCAAGCGCGCGAAAGCGAACAAAGGCATTCGGGCATTCTTCAAACAGGCAATTGAGGAAGAACAGCCGGTATTCATTTCCGTCGTTACCGCCGGCGAGTTGCGCCGGGGTGTGGAGCTGATTCGGCACCGAGGCGATGTGCGCCAAGCCAACCGGTTAGAAGAATGGTTAACCGGTATCCTGTCGGAATACCGGGACAACATTCTCGACATTAATCCGGATATAGCGCAACTCTGGGGGCGTCTTCGAGTTCCACATCCGGAAAACGCTTTGGATAAGCTGATTGCCGCTACAGCGCTGATCTATGACTTGACGGTGGTAACGCGGAATCACAAGGACTTCGTCAAGACCGGCGTCGAGGTATTCAATCCATTCACCGAGTAGAGTTTGCTCGGTCACAATTGAAATGCAACTCAACGCTACTCTGAAGTGGCGGGGGCAAAGATAGCCCGAGTAACTCCTCCTCCACCAAAGTTAAAAACCCACGGTTGCCGAAGCCGATGGTTTTTTATTTTCGTGACAAAAAACGAAGGCAGCCAGCCCCAATATTACTGGCAGACTTCAGCCACTAGAAAAAATCGGGCTTGATTTGTAATTCAAGCACTCATCTCAAACTAAACTTCAGTTATTATGCTTGCATCCTTTGGATGGCCAGTAATGCCCCTTTTTAGATCGAAATGAGTCCAGAGCTAAAAGCCAGAAAAACTGTTAATCAGCGCTCAAAAACTGACGTGCGGTTCAGGTACCCGGTACCCTCAATTGGCGTGGTCAAGTAAAAACGGACACCTAGTTAAGCTACATTACCCAATTGGCTATTCCTCTCAAATTGATCTGGACCTTGGTAATCCACATTACAGGTGTTTTGTGGTGTGGAAAAAGGAGGCTGCCGTATCCTTGAGCCAAACCCGGTCAGAGGATGGATGCTGTTTTAAAGAAAAAGGGACAGGGCGCTGGCGCCCTGTCCCTTTTTCATCCATTGATGGGCTTTACAAGTGCCCCAACCAGTCAATTACTGTATTTGCACCATTTTCAATAGCCCCACCTACTTTATCAACACCTTCTCCAACAAACTTAATGGTTTTATCTACAATGGAAGTCCCATTGGAAGACCCATGATTCCCAATATCGGGTGCGGGTAGTGGAATAATCTGCTTGACATTATTCACACCATTTTCCAAGATGGAGCTGATATCTGAGATGTCATTCCAGACTCTCCACACTTGACTCTTGATGTAAGTCACGGTATCCCAGATTTTTTCCACTTGTTCCTTGACGTAAGCCACGTTGCCCTCGATGTCCGATACAGGGTCGGCAATATCCGTAACCGTATTTTTTACGTCATCGATTTTTCCTTTGATCTCATCCGTGGCGCCGACGACCTGTTCCGCGGCCTCGGGCAGCTTCATGACTGCGTCTTTGAGCCATTCCGCCGATTCGAACCCCGAGTAAATGCCGCAGATCTCGTCCAGCACGGGTTCCATTTTCTCTCCCAGGCCTTGACCGCAGATTTCCCCCAGCTTGGTGATGATCTCGGAACTGGACTGCAGGTAGCCGGTCAGGGATTTCTCCAGTGTTTTAAGCTGCACCCGTACCGGCTCTGGCATCGGCAGGTCCTCGGCAAGCCCCCTGAGGTGTTGCAGCGACTTCAGCACATCGACAGGGTCCCCGCTGCTGACCGCGGTACCGAAGCTTTCGGCGGTTGATGGGATGTTGTCCAGCAACCGCAGCATCCGCCCTGGATCGATGCCGGTCAAATAAGCGACCTTCATCATGACCTGGCGGACCTCGTCGGCATTGAACTTCGACATCACATTTACCAACCGCTCTTCGTAGTCGTTATCGGGTCCCTGGTTCTCCAGATATTTGGCCAGCTTCATCAGATCGACACAGACTCTCAGGGCCAGGCCGCCGGAAGCCGAACTGGTTGCACCGGCATTGAAGCCAAGCGATGGCTTGATTCTGACGTAGCCTCCGCTGCCATAGACATCGGCACCAGCCTTGCCGACGCCTTCCACCGTCGCGTTAAAACCGGCATCCATCGCGGCCCCCACCTTGGCGGCCATATCGCCGCAGTAAGTGACCGAGATCATGTTCGAGAACTCGTCCTGCTGGGAAATGACCTCGTAATCAGGTGCCTGGGTGGGACTGGTGACCTGCATGCTATAGGCATTGGTAGCGCTGAAGGCCAGTGACACGCCTGCCAGGGTAGCGCACAATGTCGATGCCAACTTACCGGATCCGGCACGGGGTTTTTCTGCCTTGTCGGTTACATGGGAAACGAATGGTTTGTTTTGCTGTGTGTACTTCATGGGATTGCCCTCTATCTGATTGAAATTGATTAAATCCGAAATTCTTCCACCTGTGGATGAATTTCTTGTTGATAAATGACGTACACCGAAAAAAAAATTTGCCGCCAAAAAAAACGAGTGTTCAGAGCAAAGTCATAATGAACGGATTCACCCCGAGAAGGGTTTGAGAGGCAGGGGAGGGCTAGCCCGGATATTTCACCAGCCGGATTCTGGCTTTCTTGTAATCAACTGATTTTCAAACATAAAATGCTTAATATTGATGCTATCGACGAAATCCCATTTGGCTCCGGCCCGAATCCTATCCCGGCCCTGGCTTGCCCAGACCTGGATCCGGATCAAAACCAATGTGAAAATTTATTTCTTCACCTGTTTCTTCTTTCCCGTCAAAATAATCGCTCACATTACTCACTTCTCTGAGGCATTGTCATGATTTTCAAAAACCGAATCGAGGCGGCGCGAAAACTGGCCGGGGCGCTTTCCCACTATCGCGGGAAGAATCCGCTTGTGCTCGCCATTCCCAGAGGCGCGGTGCCGATGGCAAAAGTCATCGCTGATCTTCTGAAAGGGGAGTTGGATGTGGTGTTGGTGCGCAAGCTGGGGGCGCCGGGCAATCCGGAGTTCGCCATTGGCGCGGTGGATGAAACCGGCTGGGTCTATCTGGCGCCGTGGGCGGAGGAAACGGGTATCAGTGAGGAATATCTGGAAAAGACAAAAGAGCGCGAGCTGGCTACCATTAGGGCCCGCCGGGCGCAATACACGCCTGCCCGTCCGCCGAAAAATCCCCAGGGGCGTATTGTCATTGTCGTGGACGATGGCCTGGCCACCGGTTCCACGATGATTGCCGCGCTGCATGCCATTCGGGCGAAAAACCCGCAAAGGCTGGTTTGCGCGGTCCCGGTGGCGCCACCGGATACGGTGGAGAAAATCCGGCCCCATTGTGATGAAGTCGTGTGTCTGCACACGCCGGAAAATTTTTACGCCGTGGGGCAGTTTTATCTGGATTTCAGCGAGGTCACTGACGAGGAAGTTATCGAACTGTTGAAGGAATCCAATTCAGAAAAAGACACGAATCAGGGTAAGATAGGGGATGAAATACCATGATCATGAATGCCTTAACAAGGAGGAAGCTGATGAAACACTGGTTTATTTTTGCCTTGGTTTCCCTTTCTCTCCCAGTAGCCGCCCAACCACCAGGGATGACGGAACAGGATATGCAGCGGATGATGGAAAATGCTCAGAAAATGCAGGAATGCATGCAGGGGATTGATCAAGCCGCCATAGAACCCATCGAGGCAAAATCCCGGGAATTCGAACAAAAAGTAAAGGCCTTGTGCCTCGCCGGCAAGCGGGACGAAGCGCAAAAACTCGCCATCCAGTTTGGGCGCGAGATGGCTGCCAATGAAACGGTCAAAAAGATTCAGCAGTGCAGCAAGATCATGCAGGGAATGATGCCGCGGATGAATGTTCCCTCGCCCCAGGAGCTGAAGGAACATCATATTTGCGACAACTATTGAAATGCCGGACCCGGGCGTTTTCCGAGCTTTTTCAATAGAATCGCCAGCGGGCAAAATCCGGTAAACGCGGACTGAAGCAGGTTGGCGCCCACGAAAGCGGTCAGCCACAGCCAGCGCTGGTCGTGAAAAACCGCCAGGGTGACAGAGACTAATACCATAGTGCCTGCTACTGCTAAAACGATGCGGTCGATAGTCATGGTCTTTCCTCTTCGGTTAAATTTGCCAGGGCCTGGGTGACAGCCTGAATGTCCGGCATAATGGCGTCTGGCTTATAGTCCGATTTTTCCACATCCTCCTGGCTGGAAATCCCCGAAAGCACCAAGAGACTGCGCATGCCTGCATTAATCGCCCCCAGGATATCTGTCTCCAGACGGTCTCCGATGGCCAGGGTTTCTGCTGGATTCACGCCGAGGCGGTCCATGGCTTGCTGGTACAAAATAGGCTCTGGCTTGCCGATGATGGTCGGCTTTTTATGGGTGGCCGCTTCCAGCGCCGCCAGTATCGCCCCGTTGCCGTGACTGATGCCCAATTCCATGGGCAAAGTGGTATCGGCATTGGTGCCAATGAACCTCGCGCCGGCGTTGATATTCAAGGTTGCCGTCGCCAGTTTGTCCCAGGTCAGGGTTTCATCCTTGCCCACCACGACAATGTCGGCCTGCCACTGCGAAGTTTCCTTGTGACTGCCGGTCAGGGTAAAGCCCTGTTCCATTAGCGGCTGGCGCAACCCCTCTTCGCCTATGATGTAGATTTTGGTGCGCTGCGGTGAAACGGAGTCCGCCAGATAAAAAGCGGTGGCCACGCCGGAAGTCAGAATCTGGCTGGCGTCCACCTCTACGCCCATGCCCGCCAGTTTACTTACATATTGCCGCGGCGTGTTACTGGCGTTGTTGGTTGCCAAAATAAAAGGCAAACCGGCCTTGCGCACGGCGCGAAAAAAATCTTTCAGGCCCGGAACTGGACGCGAGCCATGCCAGAGAACGCCGTCCATATCAATAATCAGGGCGCGGACGCCCGCGAAGGGATTAGAAGTCGCTGTCACGATATTTACGTTGGTGAAATTCAATGATTGGGATTGAGCGCTTGTTTTTCCATCGTTACCTGCTTCCATAGCCAGTGGCCACCCAAAATCAACGCGGTATAGGCCAGTGTCATGGAAAGATAGGCGGGCAAATATTGACTCACCCGGTGAATAAATTCCATCAGGGGCAGTTCATTGAAGTAGCCGGAGAGCCAGTAAAAACTCGCGTTGGAGATAACAAATGCCGCCAGCGCCGCACAGGCGCACACAGCCAGGGTGGCAGCCAATCCATGCCATGAAGGTGAAAAGCGGCGGCAGAAATAGCCACCCAACCACATTGCCCCATAGGTAGGGATCAAAAATAAATACGCCGGGGTCACGCACCAGCCGCTGACCCCGCCAAAGCTGATGGCCAGATAATCAATCAAACCGGCCAAGGCCAACAAAGCGAGGAAAAACCAGGCCCGCGCAACCCATAACCCCGCCAGGAAAAATACCGCCAAGGACGCATCGGGCAGGGTTTTCAAGTCGCCAAAATGATGGAACCGGGTGGCGATCATCAACGCCATCAACCCCAACAGGGGGAAATTTAAAACTGTGCGGCTCATAAAAATCTCCTATGGTTTAGGATAAGCCTGTTAAACATTGCATCATAACCAAAGCCTTGGCTCGAGAGAAGCCCATTCCGTTGATTAGACAGTGCCATTGAGATAACTATGAATCACTTAAACTTCCGCTGGCTACTCTTTTTAACCCTGTTTTTGGCCCAGGGATTCCCTTTGGCTTTCGGCGATACCGTGATTATCCCGGTCCGGCACCGGCTGCCCGAGGAAATTGCGCGGGTGCTTGCGCCGGTTTTGGAGCCAGCGGAAAACGTGGTTGCAACTTCATCAGGGTTGTTAGTCAAGGCCAGGGCAACGCGGATTGCCGAGATCCGCGCCTTGATTTCCAAACTGGACCGCCCCCTTAAAACCTTTGCAATCACTGTGTTGCAAAGTGCTCAGGCCAATTTGGCGCAATTGAATGCAGGCGTACAAGGATCAATCCATTTGCCCGGGGGTTCCGCCCAAGGTCAGGGTTTTTGGTACCACACCCAGTCAGATAATTCCCGCGATACCTGGCAAAGTCTGAAGATCTTGGAAGGCCACCCGGCCTATATTGCCGTGGGAGAGGAACAACCGGTACCCTTCATCCAAATCTATGGCTATCCTCCCCAGGTGCTCGGGGGCATTGAATACAAGCCCATTACCCAGGGCTTTGAGGTGGTGCCCAGAATGGCGGGATGCAAGGTGCGGCTGCAAGTTTCTCCTTGGTCTCAGCAGCGCACAGGCGGGGGCAATATTGCCATTCAAAGCGTCTCCACAACCGTGGAAGCAAATTTGGGACAATGGATTGAACTGGGAAGCCACGATGCCCGCGGCAATAACCAGTCGAGCCCGTTAATGGGACGGCGCTACACCACCCGCCGGGACAAGGCAAGGATTTTTCTTAAAGTCGAGGCGAAAGGCGGTTGCTAATCCAGCCACTCCCGGCGCAGTTGTTCCCTATGAAGCGCCAACCATTGCAGTCCTAAAATAGGAATCCCGGAATTGATCTCCCCGCTCTCCACCTTGGCCATGGCTTCATCCAGCGACACGACATGCACCAAAATATCCTCGTCCTCATCATCCAGGCCATGAATGCCACCGGCTTGGCTCGCATCCACCCAGGCACAAAATAAAGTGATTTTTTCAGAAGAGCCGCCGGGACTGGTATAGAATTCAGTCACCCGCTTGAGCTTCCTGGACCCGCACCCCGCTTCTTCGTGGAGTTCTCGGATGGCGACTTGCTCAGGGGTTTCTCCCGCCTCGATGGCGCCGGCGACAATCTCCAGCATCCATTTCGGATCCTCGTTTTTCAAAGTCCCCACCCGGAATTGTTCAATCAGTACGACTTGATCGGTTACCGGATCATAAGGCACCACCGCCACGCAATTTCCCCGCTGAAACAGCTCTCTTGTCAGCACCCGGCTCCAGCCACCGTGAAACAAGGTGTGTTTCAATTTGATTTTAAGGAGGTTAAAAAATCCCTGATAAACCGTCTCTTCTTCAACAATTTGGTACTGATACTCGAATTTTTTCGTCATTGAGCAGAATCCGCTTCTTCTTGTATTGGGTGGGGGATAAACACCTCCCAACGGCACCCACCCCACCGGCTTTGGGAATAATGCAAGGTGCCATGATGCAATTGGATAATTTCATCAACCACCGCCAGGCCAATGCCATGGCCATCGGTCGACTCATCCGCCCGCTTTCCGCGCCTGAACACCTCTTCCCGCAAAATGGTGGGGATGCCGGAACCGTCATCCTCCACCACCAGCTTAAAGCCAGCTGCCTGATTTTCCGTGGCTGAAACGGGCGCCACCTGGACTCTGACCAACTTGTGGCAATACTTGTAGGCATTATCCACAAGATTCCCGGCAAATTCGTAGAGATCGCCCTCCTCCAGAAAGCAGTAACATTCAGTTCCCGTCAGTTCACATTCCACTTCCTTGGAGGCATACACTTTGTCCAGGGAAGTCACGATTCGCTCCAGGACCGGCACCACCTGCAGCGGCTCCAAGGTGCCCCGGCCACCCCGGGCCGCCGCCCGTTGTAATTGATAGTCCACCAGCTTTTGCATCCGGTCTACTTGATCGGACAGGACAGAAGAGATTTCCCTGCAAGGTTCATCAACCTGATCTATCCCTCGCAATACCGCCAGTGGCGTTTTAAGGCTATGGGCCAAGTCCGCCAGCGTGTGCCGGTATCGCTCCATGTGGGCGCGTTCGCTTTGCAGCAGAATATTGAGGTTGTTTGCCAAACCACTCAGCTCACTGGGATAACGGCCTTCTAGTTGCTGCTTCCTGCCGGCTTCAATGTCCTTCAAATCGTCGGTCATCGCCCGCAGTGGCCGCAAACTCCAACGTAAAATCAACCCTTGCATGATTAATAGCAAGATCCCAGCACCTCCCAGCCACGCCCACAAGGTTTGGCGGAAATCCTTAATCTGGCGAAGCAGGGATTGGGTATCCTCGGCAACCGCCAGTATCATGGGAATGGGTTTATCGTCAAGGGATTCCCAGGTAATACCATAATAAAGCACCCACAAATCCTGCTTTTCCTGCAAACGCAGGAAACGGGTTTCCCCGCTCAATAGCGATTGTGGCGGAATGGTGACACCCAGCGCCGAGGGCGATCGCCAAATGAGCTTATGATCGTTGAAAATGAACCCATACAGTCCAGACCCCGGGGTTGTGAAGCGCGATTCCGGCAAATGATGGGGCTGCCTTAGGTTGCCTTTATCATCCAGTTCCACGGAAGCCAACAAGGTATAAATATGGGCCTGGAGACGATCCTGAATGGCTTTTTTGGCGGCATCGCCAAACGCTTTCTCCAAGGCAATCCCGGTAAAACCAAAAAAGGCAATCAGTGTGGCGCCCGCGGCAATCAAAAGGCGCAGATTTAATGAATCGCGAACCATCAATTAGTCAGTCTTCCGCAAAGACCAACGATAACCCCGTCCACGCAGGGTTTCTATGGGTTTGAGCGTGCCTTCGGGATCCAGTTTTTTTCTCAGTCGCCCAATAAACACCTCCAAGACATTACTATCGCGCTCGAAGTCTTGCTCATAGAGATGTTCGGTCAGGCTGGTTTTGGACACCACTTCGCCTTCGTGGAGCATCAGGTATTCGAGGACTTTATACTCATAGGCCGTTAATTCCACCGGCTGACCATTGAGAAAAAGCTCCTGGGTCACGGTATTCAATTCGATCGGACCATATGTCAGTACCGGGTGGGCCTTGCCAGCCGAGCGGCGGATCAAGGCGTTAATCCGGGCCCACAGCTCCTCGTAATGAAACGGCTTGATTAAATAATCATCAGCGCCGGCTTCCAGGCCCTCCACCTTTTCCTGCCACCGGCCACGGGCGGTCAAAATAAGAATGGGATATTCACAACCGCGCTCTCGCAGCCGTTTGATCAGTTCAAGGCCGGAAAAATCGGGTAGTCCCAAATCCACGATCGCCACATCAATGGCAAACTCTTCCCCAATGTACTGAGCTTCCTTGGCGGTCGCGGCGGCATCCACGGCATAACCCTTGGCAACGAAAAATTGCTTGAGTTGATCTAGCAGGGTTTGTTCATCTTCGACTATTAATATCCGCATGGCATCCTCGATTTTTTTCTACCTAAATTTTGCAAGTGATTCGAGCACCGAGGGTATCAAGCAAGGCTTTAGGCAAGGTGGCTGGCCAATTTTCGCGCAGGCGTGGCAGCGCTACTTCGAGCATAAAGGCTTGATTTGGCAGCCGAATGCCGAATCACTTGCAGAATTTAGGTTCTAATCCCATGTTTCAAAATACTGTTGTGATTTTATGATAACGCTGGGCTATAGTTGTATTTATAGTTGTCTATGTTAAGAATACAGGATTGAATTGAGGTGACAAGTATGATGGATCACAATGAACGCCGCCGTTTCATACGCATGGAGACTGAGTGTAAAATGACCTACCGGCTGCCCCAATCGGATGAGATATATTCCGGCATCTGCCATAATCTCAGCGGTGCTGGGCTGCTCTTCTCCACGGACAGGCCGATAGAGCCAGGCAAAGCGCTGGAGATCAATATTTGCCCCGCCAATAATGTCACGCCGCCGCTGGAAGCTTTCGTCAAGGTGCTGCGGGTTGAAGAAAAAAAGCCTGGCAATTACGAAATTGCGGCGGAAATCAAGGCAATTAAAAGTTAACGCCACAGACAAATTTTCCAAGATTTAACCCCATGGGCCATTACGCCGTTACCAAAGAAGTCCGTTTTTGCTACGGTCATCGCTTGATGAACCACCCCGGCAAATGCAAGCACCTGCACGGTCACAGCGTAAGAGCCGCCGTTACTGTGGCTACAGAGTCTTTAAATGACCAAGGGATGGTCTGTGATTTTGCGGACTTGAAGATTGCCATTGCCTCTTTCGTCCGTCAGCATCTGGATCATAATCTCC
The DNA here is from genome assembly GCA_001566965.1 of Methylothermaceae bacteria B42. NCBI lineage: Bacteria > Pseudomonadati > Pseudomonadota > Gammaproteobacteria > Methylococcales > Methylothermaceae > Methylothermaceae bacteria B42. The sequence continues at coordinate 178,474 of LSNW01000031.1, forward strand.
TTTTGCACGAATCAGATCCTTTGGTCCCATTGCTTCGCGAAGCCAGTGAACGTTTTCTGACCTTATCCCAACACCCCACCGCCGAAGTGCTGGCCAAGCTGATTTACGATCACGTCAAAGGGAAGGGGTATAATGTGACCGAAGTAATCTTATGGGAAACAGATTCCAGCTATGCGAGCTATCGAGAATGAAGCATTGAATCATGAGCCACCTGAAACCAGTCAATAAATTTCTATGCCTGCAAACTTTGTGTGAATCTAATTTCCGCAAACTACTGCGTTTGATTCCCCATTTACCTGCGCTCGATAAAAACTCGATAGCTCACATGGGCGATAAACCTGCCCTTCATCTCAGTGTCCACGAGAAAGCTCCCTATACACTTATTCTGGAACTGAGTTACTACTTCGAGGTGGAGCCGCAGCCTTTATTCGAACCGGCGCTCAAGCTCCGGGTGTATTTGGATGCCGGCATGGTGGAAGTATTAAGTGATTGCGAACGGCCCCGCAAACGCTGGCAGGGGCCGATGGATCAGCAAATGCTGGAACATAAATGGCGGTTGAATTATTTTTTGGATAAATGGTTGGATCACTGTTTACATCATGGTTATCGTTTTTCGGCCGTCGATGGCGATTTACAAACGGTGTTTGCCAACGCTTGACAAAAACAATAAGAGGCTGACTTCATGAAAAGAAGACAATTTATTCGCCACCTAGGCATGGGTTCCCTGGCTGCAGGGACAGCGGTAACCACGCCTTTGGTGGCGGCTAAAGCACAATTCAAGTGGAAAATGGTCACTGCCTGGCCGAAAAATTTCCCGGGGCTGGGTACTGGCGCTAACCGCCTCGCACAATTGATTACCGAAATGAGCGGTGGCCGAATTAAAGTCAAAGTCTACGGCGCCAAGGAATTGATCCCAGCGTTTGAGGTTTTCGACGCCGTTTCCCGTGGTACTGCGGAAATGGGTCATGCTGGCGCTTATTACTGGAAAGGCAAGGGCGAGGTTTTTCAGTTTTTCTCGGCGGTGCCGTTCGGTCTCACTGCTCAAGAGGTCAATGCCTGGCTTTACTATGGCGGAGGCATGGAATTATGGCGCGAACTTTACGACCGTTTTGGCCTGGTCCCCACTGCTGCAGGCAACACTGGTGTTCAAATGGCGGGCTGGTTCAACCGGGAGATCAAATCGGTCGAGGATCTCAAGGGCTTGAAAATGCGCATTCCAGGGCTCGGGGGCGAAGTGCTCAAACGGGCTGGCGGAACCCCGGTGAACATTCCCGGCGGCGACCTGTTCACCGCCCTGCAATCGGGCACCATCGATGCCACTGAATGGGTCGGGCCCTACAATGACTTGGCATTCGGTTTATACAAAGCGGCCAAATACTATTACTATCCCGGTTGGCACGAACCGGGTTCGGTCATTGAATGCTTTATCAACAAAAAAGCATTCAACGCTCTGCCGAAAGATTTACAGCAAGTAGTCTTGGCCGCCAGCAAGGCCGCCAATCTGGATATGTTGTCGGAACTGACCGCCCGCAATCAGCAAGCCTTGGATACCTTAATTAACGAACACAAAGTCAAAGTAGCGGCACTACCGGACGATGTCATCAAAAAACTCAAAGCCATCTCACAAGAAGTGGTGGCTGAAATCGCCGCCAAGGATCCCTTGGCGAAAAAGGTCTATGACTCGCTGACAACCTTCCGCGGCCAAGTCGCCAAGTGGTCAACCATTTCCGAGCAGGCTTTTATGCGGGCGCGATCGTTATAAGGCAATGTTTAGCCGCCGAGCGTTGCCCACGCCTAGCCCGCCTGAAGCGCAGCAAGCACTTTTTCCAATGCATTCTTTTTGGCTTTGAGCTGCTCTCGGAAATCCATGGAATCGGTATCGGCGATCTCGTAACGCAAATCGGAGAGGTAGCTTTCCAATGCTTCGATAAGATATTCTTTTTCTTGGGGGTTCAAATCCAGTTGTATCATGATTTTTGCGCCTCTCTTTAAGTTTATATTTTGGCTTTACCTTTTTACCTTGCTTTCGAGGCGGGCGTCAATAACTCTGGATGAGGGTTTTGCCAGCAATGAATGAAATTTTACCTTCAGTCGTCATGGATTCGGTGCCGAATCCCGATGCTTGTGTTATTTGGCTGCATGGCCTGGGCGCCGATGGCCACGATTTTGAGCCTATTGTTCCAGAGTTGCGGCTGCCTTCTTCCCTCCGCATCCGCTTTGTTTTCCCTCATGCGCCCCAGCGCCCCGTGACGATCAATCAGGGATATGTCATGCGCGCCTGGTACGATATCACCCACCCGGATCTCGGCCAACGTGTGGATGCCGCCGGGATTCACCAATCCCGGCGGTTGATAGACAAGCTGGTCGATCAGGTGATTGCCGATGGCATTGCCCCGGCGCGGATTATCCTGGCCGGGTTTTCCCAGGGGGGAGTCATTGCTCTGGAGACCGGCCTGCGCCGCAATCCTCCCATCGGCGGTGTCATCGCCTTGTCCACTTATGTCGCCTTGCCCGATGAACTTCCCGGGGCAACCTCTCAATCGCCCCCTATCCTGATGATGCATGGCAGCGAGGACCCGTTGATTCCCTTGCCATTGGCCGAAGCCAGCCGTGATTTGCTGCTGAGCAAAGGCTACCAAGTGGAATGGCACGTCTTCCCCATGCCCCACTCGGTTTGCGCCGAGGAGATTGCGGTAATTCGCCGCAGGTTGCTGGAACGGTTGGGTTAACCTGCCTTCAGGTTTTTATGCCACCAAGGCGTTCCGTTCTTCCTTCCGCGGGTGTTGGCAGCCTGGATGGCTGCCATCAAGCCTCCAAGGATGGATTTACGGCGTCCCGGGGAAGGAAGAACGGAACGCCTCAAATAGAAGCAATCAATTTTGATGGGCCTCGCAGGTTAACCCAACCCCAAAATACACGCGATAATCCGCTCATCAGCGCTGGGAAGCAGCGGAAAACTTTGGAATTCCTCCAGAACACGGGGACCGATTTGCCCTTCGCGCTCGATGATATCCCCCCGGATATCCCGCAGCAACAAGGGCTTGCGGCGTTTTTGCTTGAGCTTTTCGTACCAGATCGGCCGGATGATATCGAGCCAGCGGGCGGCTACTTCGTGCCAATCCGGTTGTTGATAGGGGCTGGGATTTTCAAACAGATTCAACAACGCCAGATAACCATCCAATCTTTGCTGGTCCTTTTTTTCCCGGCTTTGCGTCACAAAGGCGCCAAGGACCTGCTTCATCTCCTCCAGCGCCTTTTGCTTTTTGCGCGACAGGAGTTGGATTTCGATTCTTGCCAATTTTTCCAGGAATTGATCCATTTTGCCGGCTGCCTTCTGGCTTGGGGGCAGGTGCTTCACATCCTCATGAAGGCGTGACCGGAGCAGCTGGCAAATGGCCTCCAGGTCGGTAACGGGCTTTTCTTTCCCGTCACTTAAAAATACCCAGCGGGGCGCGCCAAAACCGCAGCCTTTCAGGCATAAAAACGCCCAGCATTGCTGGCTTTGCACCACGCTGACACGGGAAAGCACGCTGGATTCCAGCTTGCGATAATGTTCATAGGTGGCCTCATCCAACAGGGCATGATCGCCGCTTACCAGCATCCGCACGGGCGCGAAGGCGTCCTGGATTCCGTCCCAGACATCCTTCTTTTGCGCTACTTCCTGGATAAACGCGGTGACATCAACGGGTTTGACAGCGCCCGTTTGCATATCCTCGGGAAGGGGCATGTTGGAGCCAAGCAGGACTTCCACCGTTTCATACCGTTCCAGAAAACGCTCGTCGGAGGACAAGGCAAATTCCGGGGCGTCTTGCGGCCACCACACCGCGATTTCACGATGGGGGCTGTCCAGGCGGTCAATCCGCCCCGCCCGTTGCTCGGCGATCCGGACCACGGTGGGCATATCCAGGTGCAACAGGGTGGCGGCCCGCTGGAGGTTGACCCCTTCCGACAGACTGTCCGAGCACAGCCCGATAATCCCGGTGTCCGGCGAACCGGGACTGAAACAGTTCAGTACATCGCGGCGTCCGGAGGTCTGATCCCCGGTGGCGGTTATGACCCGGTAACGGTTACCGGCAAGACGGCGGATTTGGCGTTCGATTTCCGCCAGGGAAATCAATTTGCTATCGAAAGCCAGCAAAAGCCGGTTGTCTTTTGGCAGGTTATCCATCAACCGGAGGAGGGTTTCCGCTTTGCGAACCTCCCGTCCATCGCTCATTTCTCCAAGCAACTGATAAATTTGCCGGTAGATGGCTTTATCGTGTTCACAAGCGCTAGCATGCTGTGCTTCGTCTGCCAGCCACGGTGGCAACGGAACCGCCAGCCGGTTGACCGGGATCTTGCCCTTGATGCGATCCAGCGTGGCGAGAATATTACCGGTGGCGTGCTGCTTGCGGAATTTATCCAGCGCAAATGTCTCCACCGCTTGCCGGGTGCCGGCAATATGCTCGGCCAATGCCGCTCGGGACGAGCGCAAGCACACCATGATCTGGTAGCCCGCCAGTTTGTTGGCGGCGCTAAGCCGGCCTGTCAGGTATTGTTCTTCACTGACCCCTGTTCTTTTCAGGGTTTCCGGCAATTCAATGGGCTTGAGAAAATGGGTGACGCCATAAAGTTTTTTTGCCAGCTCGCGAATCTGACGGGCAATGTCCCGGTCGCTTTGACTTTCATTCAAGGTATAAATATGGGGATGATGGCGGGGAAAACGGCATAAATTACCGTATTTATCCCGGTATTGCTCCGGTTCCCGCGCAATCAGGCCGTTTAGAATATCCTTGGTGCGGCGCACCGTGAAGCGCTGGATCTCCTTGCGCAAAACCTCGACTTCCTCTTCGCTGAAACCGCGGCGGATATGCCTGGCCCCCAGCAGGCGCTTGAACATTTTCTGGGTGGCCGGTTCCAGGTTGTCCGCGCCGAGCAGATCCACTATCCGAAGCAAATCCTTGACACTGCGGTTGATGGGGGTGGCGGTGAACAATAAGACGTGGTCCGCCATGTGACGCAGAATATTTTGGGTGCGGGATGACCCCAGATTGAGGAAATTGTGGCCTTCGTCCACGCACAGGATCTGGGCCCGGCGCAGCGTGTCCATGGTCAGATCCCGGCGCTGGCTGTGGGGATGGCTGAGGCTGCCGTGGGAATGAATATCGAGGGGGACGCTGGCCTGATTGGATTCCCACTCCCAGTTCGGGAGCACCGCCGGGGGACAGATCATCAAGGCCTTACCCCGATGAATCCGTCCCTTGCCCAGAATATCTTCCATCAACGCGCCAATCAGATGCACGCCCATCCGGGTTTTCCCCGACCCTGTGGTGTCGGCCACCAGGACACTGCCTTGATGGGACAAGATATAAAGTGCCTGGGCAATGCCCTGTTTCTGGGAAGGCCACAGCGGGGCATCGCCGGCGAAAGAGGCATTTCGCCAATAAGCTTGAGCCCAGTCGCCTTCAAGCAATTCCGCGCAGGCCCGGGCCAGCGCTTCCCGCCAATGGACCCAGCGTAGCAACTTTTCCAGTAATGAAATGAGCGCCGGGGTATAATCCTCGCCCATTTGCCAATAATTTTCGGCAATCTGAACCAGCGCCTCATAGCGGCGCTTGTGTTGCCGTTTGCTGAATCGCGTATTGGCCTCCAACTGGCGCTGCATGCCCGGCTGGGTGAAGTTGCTAGAACCCACGCTGGCCGCTTCCTCGCCGCAATAAATCTTGGCGTGCAAGTCACCGATATAACGGGCCCGGGTATGGCCGGACTTGAGGCGCTCCAGGCATTGGATCAACTTGGCGCTCAGGCGCAGGGAAATGCCTCGCCTGAGCCAATATCTTTCCACTTCCTTGGGGAAGCTAACTTGGCGCAGCTCGAAACTTTCCCGCCGGGAGGGAAAGGGTTCGTTACCAAACAAAAGCCGTGGCCTGGACTGATCACCGGCCTGGGCGACAAAGTCAATAATCCGGTCCAGCGAGGCATAGCCGACGACAAGTAACGGGCTAGGGGATTGGTGCAGATCCTTGAGAATTGTGTCTTGAACATGACGCGGGCCAAGATTCAATGGAAACTCATCGGCCTTTGGCCACTCAAATTGCTGGCCACCAAAGCCAGGAATATCCGGTTGACTGAACAAATCCAGGCTTTGGCCTTGCAGGATGGGAGGGTTTTTCGAGGTCATGGGGTTATTTTCTCAATAATTCACCGCAGAGACGCAGAGATTTATTGTTACCAGATTAGGTTGTGGAGGACGGAGATAAAACCCTGGGACTAGCTGTCATTATAGATGTTTCAGGTTACTCCGACCCTATCCATATATTTCTCTGCGCCCTCTGTGTCTCTGCGGTGAAAATATCAACCACTTATAAGGTCATATTCAACCGCGCTTCCATCTTTCTTTTATAGGCAAGTAGCACTGCGGTGTGGGCCAAAGAAGGTGAGGAGACGCCCAGCAATCCGGGCGGGATGGCCAAATCACTCAGATAAACCGGGTAAGTTTCCCGGTGACGGCGCAATTGCCGGATTCTCTCAGCGGCGCGTGAAAAAACATTATCCCCTAGGGTCAGGGTAGTAAATTCCTCCCTATTACACAGAAGGGTGTAGTAAATTTGGCCGCCGCTAATCTCCTCGGCATAAACCCGAACATCAATTTCGGGCTCGGTTGCCAATGGCAGGGTCAAGGGTTGAATTTGCCAATCTCCGCCGATGCCATTCAGTTGAAAACAGTCAATTGCCAGTTCATTGGCATAACGTTGCTGAAGACGGTGCAAAAATCCCGCATATCTTTGCAACACGGCAGACTGCGGCACGCTTTCATAGGACTGGGTGTAAAAGGCGCCCCGCTCATCGAGAATGTAAACTTGGATATGCTGTTTTTTTTGCTGCAAATACAACTGCACACGCCCTTCCCGGTTGTGCTGGAAAAGCAGAGGCAACGGGCTGTCTTTAAGCGCCCACGTATCAAAAACGACTGGAATGAACTTATCTCTTGGCTTCGCCAAGACGTCTTCCAAAGCATTGAAGTCGCCGACTTCCCACCATTGCACTCGCAGGTGTCGCCCCTGGAAAATGTAAAACCGCTGGCCACCCCGCAAAACCTGCCAGCTCTCCCCAGGCGAGGAAAACTGCGCCACCATGGCCTGATAAATGGCTTCTATCCGCATCGCCAGTGTACGGGAGGAATAGCAGTGACAGGCTATTTTGGCCTGCATCTCGCCTTCGTTCAAAACTTGCGTCAAACATTCGAACAGTCCTTCCAGCCCCTCATGCTTACTGACCAATATTTCTCCCCAGCTATTGCAGGAAAGTTGGTCAACGGTTTTCAGCAAACAAGCCTTGACCGCGCCATAACTGAGCGGATCATAACGCTGACTGGTTACCTGAAATCCTTCTTGACTCGAAAGCTGCGTGGGCAGGCCAATATTTGCAAATAAATGCACCGTCTCTATTTTGGGCGATTGCCGAAAGTTCCCCAAGGGAATTTCCTTGGCAAGACGGCGAAAACCCCTCAACGCCTGGCATAAGTAACGCAATTCCGGTTCTGAAACCGGCACTTCGACATCAATCGACCAACGAGTATTGGGTTGATTGATGCGATTGAGCATCACCCAGGCCAAAACTTCAACCAGGCTATGGCCCTGTTTCAGTAATCGGCCCTGCCCCCCACTAATGGACTCTCCCTTGACCTGCCAAAGCAAGCTGCCTTGTGAATGCTGAGACATGCCTATGGTTAAAACCGCTTCTCTTTCCAGGCGATTCTGGTCAAAAAGAATTATCTCAAGCTTGCCAGGACGCCGCTCCAAAGCGGCGTGCAGTTTTCTCCCCAATAAAATCAGATCTTCGTTTTCCCGGGGCTGTTCGTCTCCGTATCGATGAGCAAACCGGCGCAGGCGCTGGTAACTTTCCTCCAGGGCTTCCGTCAGGACACCCCATTCTTCCAGGATTTCCTCGGTACGCTGGCGCTGATGGGTATCCAGCCGATTTAGACCTTTAACTTCCAAACCCCAAGATTGCAGCAAATCATGTAAAAAGTAATTCGGTTGAGTATATGTCGGTAGCGAGGCCGAGTTGACCTTTTGCAGGAAACTATGCCGAATTAACGGCAAAAGGTTGCTTCGATTGCTATCTTGTAATGCCGATTCAACCTTCTTATACAAGAGAAAATAAGGATCAAGCGCGTCGGGATCGACTTCACCCTGGAACAGGGCTTGCTTGATTTGGGTACTGAGCCATCGGGGAGTGGGGTATTCGCTGGCATAGCATTCCAGTAGCTGTATCTTCAACAAAGATTTGTAGGGTGACGCCAAGGCTTTGTACAAATGCCACAAGCCCGCGCTGACAAATTCCTGGGCAGGCACACCATCCAGCCCCCCCAGATCAATCACTGCGCCAGCATCAATAAACCGCTTTTGCAGTAAGTGCGCCACATAGGCAGAATAATTGGCCTCTTGGTCCGGCGGCACCAACCACCATAATAACTTCCGTCCGGCCAGATGCACCGCAGTGCGGTAAAACTCTTCCAGCAGTAAATAATGCTGGGTACTGCCGGCGCTTTCCTTGGATAAAGGCAGGTTTTGTCCTTGCCGGAACCGCTCTGGATCAATAAGGAAGAAATGAACCTCCAGCCCTTCCTCCGCGGCCCAGGCTTCCACCCGGTGACATTTATCCTGAAGTCTTGCCAGCGATTCGGAATCCAGGCCGGGCCGGTGACACAGCCACACATCCAAATCACTGTGACGGGAGTAGGCGATACTGCCGACGCTACCCATTAAAAACATCGCCTGCAGCGGAGAATCAGCCCGCTTCAGCCGGGTATATCGAAAACTTTTCACCAGCCTTTTCGCGGCTTGAAGCACTGTCTTGTTGGGAAAGTAATCACTAATGCCGGAAGGGGTGTCGGCATCCAGATACCCTGGCAAAGAAGGGGTGTTGTGATGAAACAGCAATGGCAGAATTTGCAGACAATCACACTGGCGGGGCGTCAACAACGCCTGTAATCGTTGCCTGCGCAAGCGGTGTAAATGAAGAAAGCGGCGCAGTATTGAATTCAGATCCTTCCGGCTGATTTCTTCGCCGGGTGCGCCAAGGGAAATAGGGCGATAGGATTTATAGCGCAAACGTCAGGAGAGCAATGCGCTCAAATTGAGATCTTGGTCTTTTTCTGCCCGTTTTAATAATTTAAGTAGGTCATCCCCTTTTGACCACGCCGCCACCCCATAGCGGATCTTTCCCTCATCGGCGCTGAAATCCAGAGCCGCCCGGTCACTCAAAAGTTTGGTTGCCAGCTCTTTGGCATCCTCCAGGGAAGTTTCTGGCAACACTAACAGAAATGTTGTGTCATCGAGCATGCCCACCTCATCGGCCCAACGCAGCTTGTCTTTTAATGCCGCGCTCAGGGTACGCATGATTTCATCCTGACGGGGCTTTTCCACCGAAGACTCCAGAGTGAGGCGAATGATGGACAAAGGGTTTTCATAGCGGCGGCTGCGGCTGATTTGCCGGTTCAACTCTTGCATAATGGCGCGGCGGTTTTGCAATCCCGTGGTGGCATCCTTGAGATCCAGCGCTTGAAGCTTGGTCTCCAATGCTTGGGCGGTTTTTTGCAGGGAGACTTGCTCGGTAATTTCCACAAAATAATGGGCCTGAGAGCCATTGGCCAATGCTGCTTGATGCCATCTGAAATGACGGTGCATGCCATCCGTGGTAGCCACTTCCACTATCTCCTGAAACCAATTGGAAAAATGGCTATCGCCAATCGCATTGCCCACAAGCGCCTCGCGGGGCTGTTCAGTCAAGTCAGCCAGGGTTTGGTTTAGCCAGGCAATTTGCCCATCCTTGAGGACTAACACACCCATTGGAGCCAGATCCAGCGTTGCGGCCAAGTCTTCTAGGGTCATCATATCTTCCCCCTGTACCTTTGTGATCCCGTCAGTATGACACAATTGGTTGAATTTTAGCCAATTCCCCTACGATTTTCACCGAAAAACGTTTGAAAAAACGATTCTGAGGGTTTTATTTTCCACAATGGGAACCCCTTCCCATTTTTAGAGGGTGTCGCAAAAGCCGACACCCTCGGCGATGCATGGATGCATCGTCATTTTCGATGGCCATAAGCCATTGAAAATGGAGGAATCGGAAAGTCGCGCTTTTTCGATTCCGAGTCGCAAAAGCCCAACCTTGGGCTTTTGCGACATCCTCATTTTTTAAGATCAGGTAATCCGCAGTCCAGCATAAATTTCCCCAAGCGGCAACCGGGCTTCCATAGAAGACAGCCACACACTGGCGTCTTCCGGTCCGGCGATCTCCACTTCCCCCAGCAGATCACCGCTGCGCCGGTAGATTTCCACTTGAATGGCGTCTGGGGAAACCAGCACGTATTCCTTCAGGCCAGGTAATTTCTGGTAATTGAGCAACTTTTCCCGCCGGTCGGTATTTTCCGTGGAAGGCGACAAGACTTCTATCACCAACACCGGCTCGGTTAAAAATACGTCTTTGGGCTCAGCGGTCTCGCAGCTGACTACGACGTCGGGATAGTAAAAGGCATCGGCGGCGTCAATCCGTACTTTGACATCACTCATATAGACGGAGCAAGGTCTGCCATGTAAATGATTGCGTAGCAGGAATGTCAAGTTCATGGCTAATTGGTTGTGTCCCAAGGTACCGCCTACCATGGCAAATACCTGGCCCGCCACATATTCGTGGCGAATATCGCTGTGCTCCTCGCCCGCCAGATAATCTTCCACCGAAATCCGCTGCAATTGTGCGTGTTGGGTCATGGCAATCTCTCCTGATGGCATCTTTTACCTATTGTGCCATCCATATCACACTGTTTCGTCACACCGCAACCGGGCTTCTTGCACGGCTTTTCTTACTTGCCGGGGCGCGGTACCGCCATAATGATTGCGGGCGGCGACGGAGCCTTCCAATGTCAAGACCTGATAAACATCTTCGCCAATCATGGAACACAAAGCCTGTAATTCCTCTAAGGATAAATCCGCCAAATCACAGTGTTTGGTCAGCGCCAATTGCACCGCCTTACCGACAATTTCGTGGGCGTCGCGAAACGGCACGCCTTTACGCACCAGGTAATCGGCCAAGTCCGTCGCCGTCGCGAAACCCTGTCGGGCGGCTTCCTTCATTTTCTCCCGCTTGGGCTGAACATGGGGCATCATGTCGGCGAACGCCCTAAGGCAATCCTTCAGGGTATCCACGGTGTCGAACAAGGGTTCCTTGTCTTCTTGATTATCCTTGTTATAGGCCAAGGGCTGGGCTTTCATCAGGGTAAGCAGCGCCATCACATGGCCATTGACCCGGCCGCTCTTGCCTCGCACCAGTTCCGGCACGTCGGGGTTTTTCTTCTGGGGCATAATGGAAGAGCCAGTGCAGAACGCATCCGGCAGTTGGATAAAATCAAACTGGGCCGAGGTCCAAATCACCAACTCTTCGGAGAATCGGGACAGATGGGTCATCAACAAAGCCGCGGCGCTACAAAATTCTATGGCGAAATCCCGGTCACTCACCGCATCCAGGGAATTGGCGGCGGGACGCTCGAATCCCAATAACTCCGCGGTATAAAAGCGGTCGATGGGAAACGAAGTCCCGGCCAGCGCCGCCGCCCCCAGGGGCATGATATTGACCCGGCGCAGGCAGTCCCGCAATCGCTCCCGGTCGCGCATCAACATTTCAAACCAGGCGAGCATGTGATGGCCAAAAGTCACCGGCTGGGCCACTTGCAGATGGGTAAATCCAGGCATGATGGTCTCTGCCTCGGCTTCCGCCAGCTCCAGCAAAGCCGTTTGCAGGCGTTTTAATTCGCCGAGAAGATAGCCGATTTGGTCGCGCAGGTAAAGACGGATATCGGTGGCCACCTGGTCATTGCGGGAACGGGCGGTATGGAGCTTTTTGCCCGCCTCGCCAATCAGGGCGGTCAAGCGGGCTTCAATATTCATATGGACATCTTCCAGGGCAATCGACCACGGGAACCCTCCCCGTTCTATTTCCCCGGCAATCCGCTCCAGGCCGCTGATAATTGCATTGCATTCTTCTTCGGTAAGCACGCCGATCTTGAACAGCATCCGGGCATGGGCGATGGAGCCCTGAATATCGTAAGGCGCCAGCCGTTTATCGAAATTGACCGAAGCGGTGAATGCTTCAACGAACGCGTCGGTAGGCTGCTCGAAACGGCCGCCCCAAAGTTTGTGGGTGGTTGTCATATTACCTCTAAAGAAATGCTTAAATTGCGGCCATTATAATTGCAAAGCCGAGGCTTTCCTATACAATAGCCTCGCCGCTGGGTGCCCTTCGCAGGGTGAAACGGGAAGCCGGTCCAAGTCCGGCACTGCCCCCGCAACGGTAGGTGAGAAAAAGACGAATCACAATGCCACTGGATTTCAATATCCGGGAAGGCGGTTCGTACAGCTCTGGCTGCTCACAAGTCCGGAGACCGGCCCGGCAGGCCAATTGGCACGCCACACCAGTTTTGCAGAGGCGTAATCTTCTAACCCAACGGTATGCGGAGGGCATGCCGAAAAGGAGAATCCCATGAACATTCGTTTGAATGCTTTGCTTTTAGTCCCCGTTTTCGCAACATCACCCGTGCTTGCAGCCAATGATGATACCACCCAACTTGAACCTCTGGTGGTAACGGCCACCCGCATTCCACAGCCCCTAAGCAAAATAGGCAGAAGCATCACCGTGATTACCGCCGAGGACATTGCCGCCCGGCAAGTTTTTACGCTGTCAGACGTGCTGCGCTCTGTCCCTGGTTTGGACGTTGTCCAAACCGGTGGACTCGGAAAAACCACCTCGTTATTCTTACGGGGCGCCAATTCCAATCACACCCTGGTACTCATTGACGGCATCGAAGTCAATGATACCGCCAGCCCGGGCGCGGCTTTTGACTTTGCCAACCTGACCGTGGACAACATCGAGCGGGTGGAAATTCTGCGCGGGCCGCAAAGTATTCTCTATGGTTCGGACGCCATTGGCGGCGTTATCAACATTGTCACCAAGCTTGGCAAAGGCAAGCCCGGCGCCAGTCTGAGTGCCGAGGGTGGCAGTTTCAGCACCTGGAAACTGGGCGGCAACAGCGCCGGGAGTCTGGATAGCGTCAGCTACAGCATCAGCGCCAGCCATCTGAAATCCGGAGGATTTTCCGCCGCCGATGACCGGTTAGGCAACCAGGAAGACGACAGCTATAAAAATACTACTGTTTCTGCCCGGATGGGTTGGCAGGCGCTCGACAATTTAAATCTCGATGTGGCCGCCCGCTTTCATCACAGCGAGACCGACATCGATGATTGCGGTGGCCCCAATTGCGATGACCCCAATAATCGCCAGGAAGGGGATCAAATTTTCGTGCGCGGCCAGGGCAAACTGGGGTTATTCGATGACTTTTGGCAACAAACCTTGCGTCTTTCGTACAGCCGTACCGAACGGCGCAATCGTGACCAACTGGAACCCGGCGATCAGTTTGCCCTGGACAGTAATTTCCGCGGCGAAAAATTCAAGCTTGACTGGCAGAACAACCTCAATCTGACCAGTTGGGATACCTTGGTGTTCGGCATTACGACCGAAACCGAATGGTTCGACACTAACGAAATTGATACCAAGTCAGCCACCACCAAAGGCTATTATGGCCAAAACCAGATAGAAATTTGGGACCGATTCATTACCACCGCGGGCGTCCGCTATGATGACCACAACCGGGCAGGCGGCAAGGTAACTTGGGGGGTTTCCCAAGCGGTGCTGATCCCGGAGACAAACACCAAGTTACACGCCAGTTATGGCAAGGGTTTCAAGGCGCCCAGTCTGTTCCAATTGCTGGCTCCTGCAGGCCAGTTTGGTCCTATCGGCAATCCGGACTTGAAACCGGAACGCAGCCGCGGCTGGGATGTGGGGATAGATCAGAGCTTCTGGGAAGATAAAATCCTGCTGGGCGCCACCTATTTCCACAACCAATTTACCAATTTGATTGATTTCGAATTTGGTACCGGCTACGTCAATACCGCTGCCGCCAGAAGCGTTGGGGTGGAATCCTATGTGGAAATCCAACCCTTGGATATTTTAACCCTGCGGGGAAGCTATACCTTCACGAATACCGAAGACAACCAGGAGAACGCCCTTTTCAACCGCCCCAGACATAAAGGCAGCTTCGACGCGGATCTGGCTATTCTGGAAAATGGCCACCTCCATCTTAACGTGCTTACGGTAGGCAGCCGGCGATTCTCATCCTTTTCGGTCAAGCAGAAATTGCCCACCTATGTCGTGGTCAATCTGGCGGGCAGCTATCAAATCCTGCCGAATTTCACGGTTTTCGGCCGCATCAATAACCTTCTCGACAAGGAATACGAGGAAGTCCCGGGTTATGGCGCCAGCCGGGTGGCAGGGTTCGGAGGTTTCCGCTTATCGTTTTAATGTGCCGGCCTTCCTTTTATGGGAAGGCCGGAACGCCTCAGAATGTCCAGCTAAATCGTAACTGCTTGCCCATGCCGGAAGAAGGCCCCATGGGCAGCCTGTCATTTTAACCACGTCATTTCCCTCAAACCGAGGCATATCCCGTAATCAAATATTGTATTCCTTGAATTCAGCCCGGATATTTCACCAGCCGGATTCGGGCTTTTTTGTAATTAACTGATTTCTCATAAAATGCTTAGGTTTTATGATTTCTCCGAAATCCGATTTGGATTCAGCCCGAACCCTATCCCGGCCCTGGCTTGTCCAGGCACGCCTGGGCTTGGGCTTCCTTCAAGCCATAGCTACAGCTATGCCTTTCAGTCCAGCCCGGCGCCCAGCCGCACCTGTCCTGCACCATCATCCGGGATGCTGGTGAAATATCCGGGCTAGCTAAGATATTCCCTGGAAAATGCAGTGGCATAAAAATTGACTAGTATTTCTATGTCCAGCATTTTTCAGGAGAATAAAAATGACCACCCAGCTTTCAGCGCTTGCCAAACCAAAACCCTTGCGTGAAGACAAAAAGCCGCTGTGTTTCCGCAGCGATGAGCGTTTCCTCTGCACTAAAACCCAGTGTCCATTACGAAAGGAGTGTATGAAGTTGGTGGCTGCCTGGCGGCGATGATTCAACGATAACGGGTAGGGTCGGGAATGCCCGCGGCGTCGAAACCTTGCCGACGCAACCGGCAAGCATCGCACTTGCCGCATGCCCGGCCCTCTTCATCCGCCGCATAGCAGGAAACTGTCAAAGCGTAATCAGCGCCTAATTGAACGCCGGCTTGAATGATTTCCGCCTTGCTCAGATGAATCAAAGGGGTGTGAATTTGAAAACGCCCACCTTCCACCCCCGCCTTCGTGGCCAGATTCGCCAGATTCTGAAAGGCCTTGATGTACTCAGGCCGGCAATCGGGATATCCGGAATAATCCACCGCGTTGACGCCGATGAAAATATCCAAGCTTCCCAACACTTCGGCATAGCCCAAGGCAAAGCTGAGAAAAACAGTATTACGTGCCGGTACATAAGTGACCGGAATGCCTTCCGTCGCCGTTTCCGGAACCGCAATGGCATTATCGGTCAAGGCCGAGCCCCCGATCTCTCCTAAACCGATATGAATGACTTTATGTTCAGCTGCCTCAAGCCTTTTTGCTATATTTTTGGCGGCAAGAAGCTCCGCCCGCTGACGCTGGCCGTAATCAAAACTCAAACAATGGCAGGCGAAACCCTCATTTTTGGCCATAAGTAATGTGGTCATAGAATCTAGCCCACCCGAGAGAAGAATGACTGCTTTTTTCATGGCGTTAGCTCTTGCATTATTCTTTACTGAAGTTACGTACGGTCATTCCAAAGTAGCCCTCAAACGTAATGAGCGGTCTGGCAAGGAAGCCCGCCATTGGCTTGTGGGCAAGACAGGCTGCCCCCTCCCCAACCCTCCCCCGCAAGCGGTGGAGGAAGCGACAGACCATGCCTTGAATCCCCTCTCCCTTTGGGAGAGGGGGTGGGGAGAGGGTATGACGGTACTGCCCTTGCCATAAGTTGTGTAACATCAGTTTTTTAGACGAGCTTCATCGGCCGGGTTCATCGCCCCACAGCAATTTGTGAAGTTGAAGCTGAAAACGCACCGGCAAGCGGTCTTCCAAAATCCACTCAGCCAATTGCCTTGGATTTTGTTCACCAGCTACGGGAGAGAATAAGATTTCGCAACGGGTCGGCAGTTGGTATTGGTCAAGCATTTCCTTCGACCACAGGTAATCTTCCCGGTCTGAGATCACGAACTTGACTTGGTCATTTTCGGAAAGATAGTCGAGGTTTTCATAACGGTTCTTTTCCAGTTCACCGGAGCCCGGGGGCTTAAGATCGACAACCTTGACCACCCTGGTGTCCACTTCCGAAACATCCAACGCGCCACTGGTTTCCAGGGAAACCGCAAACCCCCTATCTGCCAAAACGGTTAGGAGTGACAAGCAGTCCGGTTGTGCCAGTGGCTCACCTCCGGTCACCGTGACATGGGAAACCCCAAAAGCCTCCACCGCCTTTACGATATCCTCCAAAGCCATCCGTTGACCGCCGTGGAAAGCATAGGCAGTATCGCACCAGCGACAGCGTAGTGGACAACCGGTTAATCTCACGAATACCGTCGGCAACCCTAAGGTTCGGCTTTCGCCTTGCAGGGAGAGAAAAATTTCCGTGACTTTTAAAGACAAGGCCTGCCTCGAATCGAAAAATAGCGAGAAACTATCGCAGTTGACTCAACCTCTGTTGCGCCAATGTCGCCGCCCGGGTACCTGGGAAACGCTCGGCAACCTGCTGCAGCGCTTGCTTGGCCTTTTTGACTCGGCCCAATTCCAGGTCTATATAGGCCATTTTCAGCATCGCATCCGGAACCTTGGTGCTGTCTTGGAACTTTTCCACTACTTGCTGGAAAGCTTGGCGGGCAGCGCTGAAATCCCGTTTGACGTAGTAGGCCTCGCCCAGCCAGTAATAGGCGTTATCGGCATATTCACCCTTGGGATAACGCTGCAAAAACTCCGAAAAAGCATCCACAGCGGCGTCATAATGCCCGGCCTGCAAGGTCTCGTAGGCTTTTCGGTAGGCTTGTGCTTCGTCTTCAGGGACAGACTTGACAGCATCCGCTTGTTGCAAAGGCTGGGAAGATGGTGCTAAAGACGGTGTATTTTCAGAAACCGGCGGCGGCATGACTGGCGCCGCCGGGCTATTTGAATAGTTTGGGCCAGTTGCCGGATTACCGCCTTCCAAAACACGCAAACGGGTATCCAAATCCAGATATTGCTTGCGCTGACTCTCCTGAATGCGCTGAATCAAATGCTGGGCTTCTTCCAACTGGCCCCTCATAGACCGCATTTCCCGTTGCATTTGATCTACCTGTTGGAGCAGCTGCATGGCAGTTCTGTTGGACATTTTGTGCTCCAGCAATTGAACCCGTTTTTCCAGCCCGTTTTCCTTCGTAGTGGCGCAACTGGCCAGTAATACGATTCCCAGTGCAATACCAAACCAACGCATCATTGACTCCGTTGATAAACGATTTCCACCCGCCGATTTTTGCTCCAAGCCTCTTCATTATGACCCAGTGCCACCGGCTTTTCTTCCCCATAAGGGACGACGCTCACTTGGGTACTGGGAACCCCTTGCAGCTCGAAGATTTTCGCCACGGCAATGGCCCGTGCTTCGCTAAGCGCCACATTGTACTCCCGGGAACCGCGCTCATCAGTGTGCCCTTCCAAGACCACCTTGACCTGTGGGTTTTCAAGTAAATACTTGGCATGGGCCTGGATGACAGGAATATCCTCACCGCGGACTTGAGCGCTGTCAAAATCAAAATAGATAACCTTGCTAACCGGCATCCCGCTGCTATCCACCGGCCCTATTCCATCCTCTTGCAACCCTTGCGTTTGCACCTCATGCAAAGCCACGCCTTCCTCGCCTTCCAAACCTTGCGTGGTAGCGCCCGCGGGCGTTTGCAATGCCTCCGTTTTCAAATCCCCTTTGCTTTTACAGCCTGACAACCCAATGAAAATTGCCAGGACCAAAAAAAACGAATATCGCATATCTCCCTCCCTCTCCGGTTTAAATCAATGTTTTTGCTAAAACGGCGACCAGGCGGGCTCACGCACATCCCCGACTTCGGTTTTCAGCCTTTGATGCACCCTGCCATCGACGGAAACCGCCGCCAACTGTCCCCGGCCCTGATCCTGGGTCGCGTATAAAATCATGCTGCCGTTAGGCGCAAAGCTGGGGGATTCATCCAACGGTCCCGAAGTCAATACTGTCAAAAGGCCGTCTTCTAGATCCAATAAGGCAATCCGGTAGCCTTTTCCGCCATGCACCATGGCCAAATGGCGGCCATCCGGAGAAAAAACCGCTCTGGCATTGTATTTCCCCTCGAAGGTCAAGCGGCGTGGCTTGCCGCCTTGGGCCGGAATCGTGTAGATTTGCGGACTGCCGCCTCGGTCGGAGGTGAATGCGAGACGTTTGCCATCAGGAGACCAGGCGGGTTCCGTGTCAATGGCATAACTCCTTGTCAGCCTCCGCAATTTCCGGGTCGTCAAATTATAGATATAAATGTCCGGGCTGCCGCCCTTGGATAAAGTCAGGGCTAAATGGCTTCCGTCAGGCGCCCAGGCAGGTGCGCCATTGATGCCAGGAAACGAAGCGATTTTTTCCCGTTTGCCGGTGGCCAGGGTTTGCACGAAGATGGCGGGCTTTTGTTGTTCATAAGACACATAGGCAAGGCGTTTGCCGTCAGGGGACCAAGCCGGGGACATTAATGGCTCTGGGGAAACTACGACGGTTCGGGGATTATAGCCATCGGCGTCCGCCACCTGGAGCCGGTAAATTCGCCGCCCGCCCTGCTCCTTGACCGTAATATAGGCTATCCGGGTGGTAAATGCGCCAGGCTGGCCGGTGATTTTCTCATAAATAATGTCACTGATCCTATGGGCGGTACGGCGCAATTCTTTTTTCCGGGAAGGTAACCGGTAGCCAGCCAACTGCTGGCCTTTATAAACGTCGTACAGGAAAAACTTGACTTCGTACTTATCCGGACCGGTTTCCGCCACACGGCCAATCACCAAATAATCCTGCCCCAGCGCCCGCCATGCGTTCCATTGGATATCGATTAACTCGGTGGGCTTGGTCAGCATATCCGCTTCGGGCAAGGGGTTAAAGCGTCCGCTCCGGGCCAAATCCGCCTGAATTACCGAGGCAATGGCCAATGGTTTGGGACCGGACCCATGCCAGGCAAATGGCACCACGGCAATGGGCACCGCCCCTTCCGCGCCGCGGGTAATTTCAATAGTCAAGACCGCTTGGGCGGGTAAATTGACCAGCAACCAACTCATCCAGGCCAGCCAAAAACACAGCTGTCGCACAGGGGATAATAATTTCAATCTCTTCATCCTTCGGGTTTGAAAATAAATTTAAACTCGCGAAAATGGGAAAATAATGCGGGATCCTCTGGAATAGGCAGTGGCGAAGCTTTGCGCACCGCCACTTCTGCCGAGCGGTCAAATACTGGATTGCCACTGGATTGGATAACTTTTGCTTCCACCACCTCTCCCCCAGGAATCACCCTCACTCGGATTGTACAGGATAACCCGGCTTGGTAAGAAGCTGGCCTGAGCCAATAACGTTCGACTTTTTGCTTCACTTTGGCGGTTGCTTCAGCCACTTGGCGATTAATTCGTTGGCGCTCCTGCGCCAATTGTTGCTGACGCAAGGCTTCGGCCTGCGCCTTGCGTTTGGCTTCATCCGCCAAGCGTTTTGCCTCTTCCTCTTGGCGCTTCTTTTCTTCTGCCAGACGTTTTTTTCTCTCCTCTTCCAAGCGTTTCTTTTTTTCTTCCTCCAGCCGCCTTTTCTCGGCTTCCTGGCGGGCTTTTTCCAGTTTCGCCAAGCGGGCTTCCTCTTCCGCCCGGCGCTTTTTCAATTCTGCCAAGCGTTTGGCTTCTTCTTTGGCTTTTTTGCGCTTGGCTTCGGCCAGTTGCTGCAAGGTTTTCTTTTCTTGTTGTTGTTTACGTTTGAGTTCGCGCAAACGGCGTTCTTCGGCCATGCGCTGTTGTTTTAACTTCTCCTGGCGGGCCTTTTCCGCCTCTCTGGCGGCGGCTTCTTGCGCCTTGATACGCGCCAGTTCGGCTTCGACTTGAGATTCATCCAGAGCCGTCGCTTCGATAATTTCAGGTTTTGGCGATGGTGGGGTAACGACAGGCTCTGGCTCAGACTGCCAACGCATAAACAAGATGGCAATAACCACTCCATGCAGGGCCAGCGCTTTTAAAAAAGAGGGCATCCAACTGGGCATACGATCCATCATTGGTAATCAGGGCGTGTCAACAAACCCACTTTGGTGACGCCGGCTTGTTTGAGGGCCGCCATGACTTGTACCACTTGACCATAGGGGACGTGTTCATCTCCGGCAACCAGCACTTGAATCTCAGGTTTATGACGAAGCACTGCCGCCACTTTAACCAACAAAGATTGCAGGGAAACGGATTCGCGTTCTTGTTCCAGATTCAAATAAAAGGCGCCGTCTTCGGCCACCGTCACCACTACCGGTGGCGTTTCCTCGGTTACCACGGGCTCCGCGGCTGCCTGGGGCAAGCTGACATCGACGCCGCTTTGCAGTAATGGCGCGGTCACCATAAAAATGATAAGCAACACCAAAGTCACGTCGATGTAAGGCACAACATTGATTTCGGCCATGGGCCGGCGTCGGGGTTTGGATTTAATCATAATTCAATCGCCTTGCGCTGGAGCAAGCAAATAAATTCCTCGGCAAAATTGTCATAACGCCTTTGAATCCGGTCGATATGGGTGCTGAAGCGGTTGTAGGCAATCACCGCCGGAATCGCCGCAAACAGCCCCATGGCGGTGGCAATCAAGGCTTCGGCAATACCCGGGGCGACCAAGGCCAAGGTTGCCTGTTGCACATCGCCCAAGGCGCGAAAGGAGTTCATGATGCCCCACACGGTGCCAAACAAACCAACATAGGGGCTAGTGGAACCCACGGTCGCCAAAAAGGGCAGGCGGTCATCCAGATCCTCAATCACCCGGCTGATGGCCACGCGCATGGCGCGTTCGACATTCTCGGCTATCAGATGAGGGGGCGCGCGGAGCTTGAACAACTTGGCCGATTCCTTGTAACCCGCCAAAAATACGGTTTCCAAACCCGCCGCATCTGATTTATTCAGCTGTTTATACAGCTCAGCCAGATCAATGCCCGACCAAAAACGGCTTTCAAAGTTTTCAGCTTCTTCTTCTACTTGCTTGAGTTCCCGGTGTTTCTGGAAAATCAACGTCCAGGATGCCAGCGAAGCCAACAGCAATATTGCCATTACCAACTGCACCAGCAAACTGGCGTTGGCGATCAAACCAAAAAGTGAATCAGTCATTTATTTAGCACTGTCCTTAGTGATGGTGGAATAGAGCAAGGGCGGAAAGCCTCGGCATTCAGGCAAACGATGCGAACCGAAGCGCGGCATAACGGGGATTGATCTTTTAGAATTTCTTGTTGGAAATCCAAACTGGCCCGGCGGATGGCCGTGACCTGAGCGGTTACCGATAAATAATCATTGAAACGCGCAGGCTGAATATAATCCACCTGAATCGACTTTACCGCGAAAATCACTCCCTCGTTCTCCCTCAGCACATCCTGTTCGAACCCCAGTTCGCGTAAAAATTCCGTGCGCGCCCTTTCAAAATACTTCAAATAATTGGCATAGTAAACCACACCGCCGGCATCGGTGTCTTCATAATAGACCCTTACCGGCCAGGAAAATTGTGTCATTGTCATACCTTTTTCGCCAGCGCCTGGCGCATCCGGGCAAGGTTTTCCTGTCTGCTGCCGGATCGGGAAAATAAACTTTGGGTGCCCGCCACCAGGACTTCCGCCCCCGCCGCCACCAAGCCCGGAATGGTTTCGAAACAAATCCTACCATCCACTTGAATGGAAACATGATGCGCGTTGTGCCGGTCAAGAAAGCGCCGGCACTGGGCCACCCGGCGCCGGGCATACGGCACCTGGGCTTGCCCCCGGTGTCCGGCGAAACCGGGATTGATGAGCATCAACAACACAAAATCAATGCGCGGCAGAATATATTTCAAAACTGAAAGCGGCGTCGCGGGTTTTAAAGCGATGCCCGGCTGAATACCATTCTCCCTGAGAAATCCCAGCCACCTATCCACATGAGGTTCCGATTCAAAGTGGAAACACAACCGTTGCACGCCAATTTTCACCATCTCCCGGATAAAAAATACGTTGTCCGTCACCATCAAATGTACATCAAAGGGTAAGTGGGTTTGGCCGCGAAGTTGCTTTACCGCCTCCAACCCCAAAGGCATGGAAGGACTGAAATGCCCGTCAATCAAATCGATATGGAGATAATCGACGCCCAGTTTCTCTAACGATTTTACTTCGTCACCTAATCGGCACTGGTCCGCGCAAATCAGGGAGGGGGCGATACTAACCGGCTTAGCCAAACAAATCCTCGCTCATGTTACCGGGTGGCTTCAACCCAAAATGCAACCAGGCCTGGGACGTTGCCATGCGGCCACGGGGAGTGCGCATCATGAAGCCTTGCTGGATCAGATAAGGCTCTAGGACATCTTCGATGGTGCCCCGTTCCTCGCCAATGGCCGCTGCCAGACTGTCCAGGCCGACCGGACCGCCGCCGAATTTTTCAAGCATGGTTTTGAGCAGTTGCCGGTCCAGTTGATCAAAACCGTTGGGATCGACCTTGAGCATTTCCAGGGCCAGGCTGGCGATCTCGCCGGTGACCCGGCCATCGCCCTTCACCTGGGCGTAATCGCGCACCCGCCGCAGCAAGCGGTTGGCAATTCGGGGAGTGCCCCGGGCGCGGCGTGCGATTTCCCGGGCGCCGTCGTCTTCCATGGTCAGCCCCAAAATCCGGGCGGAGCGGGTGACAATCAGGCTCAACTCTTCCCTGGAATAAAATTCCAACCGCTGGACAATGCCAAACCGGTCGCGCAAGGGGGACGTCAACAGGCCGGCACGGGTGGTTGCGCCCACCAACGTAAAGGGGGGCAGATCCAATTTGATGGAACGGGCCGCCGGCCCCTCGCCGATGACGATATCGAGCTGGAAATCTTCCAGGGCCGGATACAACACTTCCTCCACCACCGGGCTGAGGCGATGGATTTCATCGATGAAAAGCACATCGTGGCTTTCCAGGTTGGTGAGCAAAGCGGCCAGGTCGCCGGGCTTTTCCAGCACGGGGCCTGAAGTCTGGCGCAAATTGACCCCCATTTCGGCGGCGATGATGTGAGCCAAAGTGGTTTTTCCCAATCCCGGGGGGCCGAAGATCAGCACATGATCCAAAGCCTCTCCCCGGCCCCGGGCGGCTTCGATAAAAATAGCCAGCTGTTCCTTGAGCTGCGGCTGACCGATATAATCTTCCAGCCGCCGGGGACGGATGGCGCGGTCGAGGGTGATTTCGTCGTGGGTTTGGGTTGGGGTAATGAGACGGGAATCGGTCGATGTCATGCGTCTTTCAGCCCCCGCCTGAGTTGAGCCAATTCCCCTTTACCTGCCCTAGACATAGATCGCATCCCGCTCCACGACAGGCCTTAATTCCGGACGCAAAGCCTTGTCCGTGATCAAATCGATAGGCACGCCAAGGAGATCCTCCAAATAGAACTGCAACCCAAAGTAACGGCTAGAAGTAGTCGGGCCATCGAAGACGACCAAAATATCGAGATCGCTTTCGGGGCCCGCTGTATTCCGGGCCGTTGAACCAAACAAAGCCAGGCTTTTCACTCCAAAGCGCCGTTTCAATTCAGGCAGATGTGCTTGCAGTTGCCGCATGGCATCCTGCCGTTTCATCGGTCACCACCTCCAACCCGCTTGAGCGCAAGACGGATCAGTTCCTCCACCGAATCGGCCTCATCGGCCACTTTCTTCAGCAAACGTCCGGCTTCGGCGGGTTTGAAACCGAGCGCCTCCAGAGCCTCGGCGGCTTCGGCCAAAGGATCGACAGACGCACCGGAAGCCAAAGGCAGCGCCGCATCGTTTTGCTGCGGAAGGCGGTCGCGCATTTCGATGATGAGGCGCTCGGCGGTCTTCTTGCCGATGCCCGGCAAGCGTTGAAGGCTCGCGGTATCCCCTTGCTGAATGCAGCGGCTGAATTCTTCCGCGCTCAATCCCGACAAAATTCCCAGCGCCATCCGGGGACCGACCCCATTTACTTTAATCAAGGCCCGGAACAACCCCCGTTCCGATTCCGAAGCAAAACCGTACAAGGCATGGGCGTCTTCCCGCACAATCAAATGAGTGAAGATCATCACTTGACTGCCGATATCCGGCAATTGATAAAAGGTGGACATGGGAGCATCCACCTCATAACCCACGCCGCCTACGTCTAATAACAAGGAAGGAGGCTGTTTGGCGGAAAGCACGCCCCGGAGAAAGCCGATCATGAGACCACCGCCGCATAACGCCGGTGGGTTTGTTGATAATGGGCGTGGCAAAGGGCCACCGCCAAGGCGTCGCTGGCATCGGCGGGCAGGTCATCGTGGAAATTGAGCAATACCTTGACCATGTGCTGAACCTGATGCTTGTCGGCGCCGCCCTTGCCCACCAGCGCCTGTTTTACTCGGCGGGCGGCGTATTCAAAGACCGGCAACTCCCGGGACAGTCCTGCGCAAATCGCGGCTCCCCGCGCCTGGCCTAATTTTAGAGCGGCATTGGCGTTTTTGTGCACGAAGACTTCCTCCACGGCCATTTCGTCGGGCTGGTATTCGGCGACCACCTCCATGATGCCGTCGTAGACAATTTTCAGGCGCGAGGGAAAATCCCCGGCGACGCAGCGCACGCAACCGGCCACTACCATTCGCATTCGGGTGCCCTCCACATCTATCAAGCCAAAGCCTGTAATGCGGGAACCAGGATCAATGCCGAGAATACGTGTCACAAGTCGTTACTGAGGTTAAACATTATTCCGGCTTAGGCGATCTTCGCCAGCACATCCTCGCTGATATCGGCGTTGGAATAAACCTCCTGAACGTCGTCCAGGTCTTCCAGCTTTTCCAGCAAGCGGATCATCTTTTCCGCCTCCCCGGCGTCGAGCTTGACCGAAGTGCTGGCCCGCATGGTGATTTCCGCCGACTCCGGCTTGAGGCCGGCTTGTTCCAAGGCGCTTTTCACCGCCTCGAAATTTTCCGGCGCGGTCAACACTTCGATATTGCCATCGTCGTCGGAAACGATGTCATCGGCGCCTGCTTCCAGGGCCGCTTCCATGATGGCGTCTTCGTCCGCACTGGCGGGAAAGTTAATGACTCCCAATTTGGTGAACAAATAAGCCACCGAACCATCGGTGCCCAAGTTCCCCCCCGCCTTGGTAAAGACGTGACGGACTTCGGCCACGGTCCGGTTGCGGTTATCAGTCAGGCAATCCACCATGACCGCCACGCCCCCGGGGCCGTAACCTTCGTAGCGGACTTCCTCATAATTATCCCCCTCCAGCGCGCCGCTGCCTTTTTTGATGGCCCGGTCGATAGTGTCCTTGGGCATGTTGGCGCCCAAGGCCTTGTCAATAGCGGTTCGAAGGCGGGGATTCGCCGCCGGATCACCGCCGCCAATACGGGCGGAAACGGTAATCTCCCGGATCAGTTTGGTAAAAATCTTGCCGCGCTTGGCATCTTGCGCGCTCTTTCGGTGGCGGATATTCGCCCATTTACTATGTCCTGCCATACAATTTCAAAATCCAAAAATTGGTGAGTTGATGAAAGGTGTTCATTCTAGCCCGGATATTTCACCAGCCAGCTTCGGGCCTTTTCTTGATCGATTGATTTACGAATATAAAATGCTTAAGGTTAACAAAATTCACGAAATCCAATTAGCTCCGGCCCGAATCCTATACCGGCCCTGGCTTGTCCAGGCACGCCCGGCCTGCGCCATCATCTGGCTGGTGAAATATCCGGGCTAGGACACAATATTATAGGTTTTCAGCGTATGATGAAAACCTTCCCAAGAGGTAAAAGACAATGAAAGTGATTGAAACCTTAATTATTTGGACATTTATTTCCGCTTTTTTCTTCCTGCCACCGCTGCAAGCGGCGGACTTGACCCGTGAAGAAATCATCGCCCTCCTCAAGCAGGCCACCGCCGAAAAACCGGCGGATTTGCGCCGCAAGGATCTGAAAAAGGTCGATCTGTCCGGGCTGGATCTGCGCCATGCGGATCTGTGGGGCGCGGATCTGCGCTATGCCAATTTGAGCCGGGCCAACCTGGCGGGCTTGAATCTGGATTTGACCATCATGCGCGGCACCAATCTCTCCCATGCCAATTTGGAAGGGGTCAGCATTTTCGGCGTGACCATGATCGCCGCCGATTTGACCGGCGCCAACCTGAAAAACAGCCGCGTCACCGCCACCCTGGACAAAGCCAAGCTGGTGGGCGCCAATATCGAAAACGCCTTTTGGGGCGCGGACATGAAAAACCAGCCCATGGGTTTGATGCGCGCCAGTTGCAACGGCGCGGATTTTACCAACGCCAATCTGAAAAACGCCAATTTCAACCGTGTGCTACTGCGCTTTGCCAAGCTCAAAAACGCTGACATGGCAAACATCAATTTAATGCGGGCCGATCTTTCCGGCGCCGATTTGACCGGCGCCAACCTTGTCAACGCCGACCTGCGCGAAGCCAAATTAAAGCAGGCGGACTTCACCGGCGCAATCCTGGACAACGCCAAGCTCGAGGGGGCTTTTGAGATAGACAGCGCAAAAGGGCTCAAGCAGGCGGGCAGAAGAATTCTGCTCAAATAAAGCCACGGTATATTTCGTTAGTTTTCTCTTACCGCGCCAAAATTCTTGTCCATCCCGTCGGGCGGGGATACACTGGCTTTGACTTCCAATGAACGAAGCCGCTTCATTAACATCGGGAGAAAACAATGAAAAAACTACTGATGATCCCCGGAATGTTGCTGGTTGTTTACGGCTTGCCTGCCCATGCGGAAGTGATTCCCGGCACGGACTTCAGCGTGCATTTCGAATCCGGCCAGATTATCGGCTCGGGCCGTAATCTCAACATGCTGCGGGTGCCGGTCACCAATGTCAAAACCGGCAAGACCCGGCTGTACGATGCCGCCTTCAAATTCACGTTTTCCGAGGGCCGGGGGTTTGAGTTCGAACAAATCTCGTCGGTCGCCTTGACGCCGCCGCTGGCGGTGACCAACCTGGTGACAGACATTTATCGGACCGTCAATGGCTTTTGTTTCAAATTGGCCGGCCCGACCCAGATTGGTTCAAGGGTGTTATTTACCCTGACCCCTGACGCATCGATTCAAGGATGTCATAGTGTAGGAGTAAATGGAGAACTAACCGCCCAGATTGTTTCCGGGCCGGCCTCGGGCCACCCGGATATCGGGGAGCGGGAAATCGTGCCCTTCTTGAGCGATCAATTCGTTTACGGCGTAATTTCCAATAGCGGATCAGTACAAAACAATAGCTTTGATATCAACACTAATTGGGAAGAAAACGAACTGATTGGCCTGCGCCAGAGCGGCGACAAGCTCATTCTCGGCCTCTTCAGCGAGGGCAAGGACAACCAGGGCAAGCCCCAGGACTTCAAGGATCCGGTGGAAACCGCCATCCTTACCCGGATTGCTGACGAATAGCAACCCGCGTTAACGGTTTCCCTCATCAATCCATGCCGGGTAATGACCGCAGGTGGGCATTACCCGGCGGAAAAAGCCCTGCAAGCGGTTAAAATTTACGGTCCCGTAACAATTTTTCCTGGGCTGAAAAGGTTGCCCTGCGGCCAACTTTGACCCGGCGATATTCGCCATCCGCCTGCAATTCCCATGCCCCCGAATTATCGCGCAAATAATAGCGCAAAGCCTCCCGGATCACTTGCCGCTTCAAGTTCCGGTTGAGGATGGGAAAAGCCACTTCCACCCGCCGGTGGAGATTGCGGATCAGCCAGTCGGCGCTGGAACCATAGACCTGGGGCTGGCCGCCGTTGCCGAAATAAAAGACCCGGCTATGCTCCAGAAAGCGCCCCAGCACCGAACGGACCCGGATATTATCGGACAATCCCGGCACCCCCGGACGCAAACAGCAAATACCCCGGACAATCAGATCAATCTTGACGCCGGCCCGGGAAGCGTCATAGAGAGCATCGATAATTTCCGGATCTTCCAGGCCGTTCATCCGCGCGATGATCCGGCCACGCTTGCCTTGCCGGGCGAGATCAGCTTCGCGCTGAATGTTATTCAATAAAAATGGGTGCAGATCAAATGGCGCCTGTACCAGTTTGCGCAGCTTGAAGGCGTGGCCTAGACCCGTCAGTTGATGAAACAGCCGCTGGACGTCTTCCCCCAGTGCTTGATCGGTGCTCATCAAACCAATATCCGTATAGAAGCGGGTGGTGATCTCGTGGTAGTTACCCGTACTTAAATGGCTGTATCTTTGAATGCGGTCGCCTTCCCGGCGGACAATCAACAACAGCTTGGCGTGGGTCTTGAAACCCACCACGCCGTAAACCACATGGACGCCGGCCTCGTGCAAGCGTTCGGCCAATTGGATGTTATCCGCCTCGTCAAACCGGGCCCGCAATTCAATCACCGCGCTCACTTCCTTGCCATTTCTCGCCGCCCGCACCAAGGCGTCGGCAATCGCCGAGCGGGAGGCCGTGCGGTATAGGGTCTGGCGAATGGCCAGCACATTTGGATCGTCCGCCGCTTGCTGAAGCAGGGACACCACCGGGGAGAAAGCGTCGTAAGGATGATGCAGCAGCACATCACCCCGGCGGAGCACGGCAAATAAATCTGTTTTCCCCACCAGACGGGGCGGAATCGCCGGGGTAAAGGACGGATATTTCAAATCCGGCCTTTCCACTTCGTCATAAACGGAAGCCAGGCGGTGCAAATTCACCGGACCGTTGACCTGGAACAAATCCGCCTGTTCCACATGAAGACGGGCGCACAGATAATCAGCCACTTCCTGTGGGCAATTGTCGGCCACCTCCAGCCGCATCGCCCGCCCATAACGGCGCTCCTGCTGCAGCCGGCCCTGGAGTTCGCGCTTGAGGTCTTCCATCTCCTCCTCGTCGATATACAGCTCGGTATCGCGGGTGACCCGGAATTGATAACACCCTTCCACCGTCAGCCCGGGAAACAACTCGCCAACAAAGGCGTGGATGACCGACGACAAAAAAACGAAAGCGGCGCCGGAGGCAGTCAATATTTCCGGCAGCAACACGAGGCGAGGCAGCGTCCTGGGAATGGGAATGAGAGCATAACGGTGACGGCGGCCAAAAGCATCCTTGCCGTGCAGGCAGACAATGAAATGCAGATTTTTATTGGCGATGCGGGGAAAAGGATGGGCCGGATCGATGCTCAAGGGCGTTACCACCGGCAAAATCCGCTCGCGCATGTAGGCTCGCAGCCATTCCCGCTGGGCGTCATGCCACTGAATCCGGCGCAGAAAACGGATATTTTCCTCCGCCAGCGCGGGTATCAGTGCTTCATTAAGAAGCCGGTATTGTGAATCCACCATTTCCCGCACCCGTTCGCGGATGGTTCTTAACAATTCCCGGGGATCGGCCTGATCGACGCCCGTGGTGGTAATACCCAGGCTGATTTTCTTCTTGATGACCGCCACCCGCACTTCATAAAATTCGTCCAGATTGGCGCTGGAGATACACAAAAAACGCAGGCGCTCCAGCAGCGGCAGGGATTCATCTTCGGCCATGGCCAACACCCGGCGGTGGAAGGCCAGGAGACTGAGTTCGCGGTTTAGATAGCGCTTCGAAGTGATGCTTTGCTCACTCACCGCTAACTCTTGTTCAATTTGTCTCACTGCCATCTGCTCTTCCTGCATATATATTTTGTGCATGCTACAGGGCTTTCCCCGCTACAAAACCCGACGACCAGGCCCATTGAAAATTGTAACCACCCAAGTGCCCTGTGACATCCACTACTTCACCGATGAAATACAGCCTTGGTTGTTTTTGGCTTTCCATGGTCTGGGAGGAAAGCTCACGGGTATCCACGCCCCCCAGGGTGACTTCCGCGGTGCGGTAGCCTTCGGTGGCCGCAGGTTTGATCCGCCAGTCATGGAGCCTTTCGGCAATTTCCCGCAAATGTTTGCCGGACCATTCAGCCAAGGATTTGCCAGCGACTTCTGGCCACCACAGTTTTTCAAGGCGGGCAACCAACTGCTTGGGCAAGTAATGGCTCAATACGGTCTTTAAATGGCAGCGGGAATGAATATTTTTAGCCCGCGACAATTCTTCCACCATTGCCCTGCCTGGTAATAAATCCAGGCTGATGGCATCGCCTGGCCGCCAGTAACTGGAACTCTGGAGCACGGCGGGGCCACTCAACCCTCGATGGGTGAAAAGAATGCCGCCGTGAAATGCCCGCTGGCCCACGCCCACTGTGGCTGGGATTGCTATGCCAGACAATGTCTCCATGAAGGTTTTGAGCTCGCCGGTAAAAGTATAGGGCACCAAGGCAGGACTTTGAGGCACGATTAGGTGGCCGAATTGCTCTGCGATTTTGTAGCCAAATCCAGAGCCACCAAGGGAAGGTACGGACAATCCTCCTGTCGCTACGACAAGGGATCTGGCTTCAGTCATGCTGCCTTCTGCTATTTGGAGACGGAAACGGCCGTGATGTTCGACCGAAGTAATGTCCACCCGGGTGCGAATTTCCACGCCCATCTGTTCACACTCACGCAGCAGCATTGACAAGATGGCCTTGGAGGATTCCCGGCAGAACAACTGACCGGTTTTGATGCCATCAATTTCCTTTTCAAAATAATCAATGCCGTATTCTTCCACCAAAACGATGAAATCCCATTGGCTGTACTGATTCAAGGGGGATTTTACAAAATGGGGGTTGGCGGAAATATAGTGCTCGGGCGTCACCTCCAAATTGGTGAAATTGCATTTCCCGCCTCCGGACATCAAGATTTTCTTGCCGGGTTTGTTGGCGCGCTCCAACACCAGCACCCGGAGCCCCCGTTGCCCCGCCGTCAGGGCGCACATCAGCCCGGCGGCACCCGCACCGAGAATCACAACATCATATTTCAATGGACAAGCTCACTTACTAAAAGATTGGTAGCGGCAAAAACACAAAAACAATAATTAGCTCTCTTTAGTTATCCCAGCGCTTTGGGCTATCATTTTTCTTAAGGAATATTAAAGCCTTTATGATCAATCATTCGCTTTTTGGAGATCTTGTTCTCGCATGAATAATATGGAAACATGACTCCTTGTGAATAACTCAGCAGAAAATCCACTATGTCTTTTAAAGCAAAAATATGTTTTGAACTTAGTAAATTCTTGATGCCACCTCCTCCCGAGAAAACCATTGACTATGGGGCTTATGATGCTTGGCGCTCAGAGTCCTTATCAAAAAGTTGGAAAGCTTTTAGTAATACGGCGTTGGAAAACAAAAACATATTAGATTTTGGCTGTGGAGATGGGCAACTCTCATTTTTCCTCGCCTCCCAAGGCGCAACCCGGATAACTGGCGTGGACATCAATCAGCAAGCTATCGATAACGCAAATAACAAGCTTAAATTACTAGAAATTCCCAAAGGGACAGAAATTAACTTTAAAAAAAGCCATACAGAAAAACTACCCTTTGATGATAATAGCTTTGATTTGATTGTCGCTTTCGACTGTATGGAGCATATTATGATGCCAGGTGAGATTTTAAAAGAATGGTATCGTGTTTTAAAACCAGGAGGAAAATGTCTAGTAGAATGGTATCCTTATAAAGGTCCATGGGGCCCACACATGGAAGCGCTGATTCCCATTCCCTGGGCGCATGTTATCTTTGGCGAGGAAGCGATGTTCAGAGCCGCAGAGCGGATTTATGACTTACCCGAGTTCATACCGCGCCATTGGGATCTAGACGAAAATGGCAATAAAAAACCCAATAAATGGAAAGCCTGGTCTTCCTTTGAAGAACAAAAATACATCAATAAACTTGATATTTCCACGTTTAGGCAATTGTGTCATGAAGCAGGACTTAACATTGATCGTCTAGAGCATCATAGTTTTAGCGGCTCAACTATCCGGCAATTAGCAGGGAAAATACTGATGAACTTGCCATTTGTCGGCGAATATTTTATTTCATATACAATAATTGAATTGAGAAAACCTTGAAGTCATATTTAAATCAACAGTTTATTCGTGATTAGTTAAAACCGAACTGTATCGAACTTCATTCCACGGGCCAGAATAACCGGTTAGGACCTGGCTATCCTGGCAATCCGCTCCAATGCCCCTTGCAAATTTTCCATGCTGGTGGCAATGGATATACGTACATGGCCAGGAGCGCCGAATGCGGTGCCGGGCACCAGGGCCACGCCAGCCTGCTCGATCAAGTATTCCGCAAAGGCAACATCGTCTTCGATGCCATCGAGCGCATCAATCATGCCAGTCACATCGGGAAAAACATAAAAGGTGCCATCGGTGGGCAAACAATGGATGCCGGGGATTTGATTCAAGCTTTCCACCACCGCGTCGTGGCGCTGTTTAAAGGCTTCCAGCATTTCTCCAATACAGGACTGGTCGCCCTCCAAGGCGGATTGGGCGGCAACTTGAGAAATGGACGTGGGGTTGGAGGTGCTTTGGGATTGAATTTTCTTCATCGCCGCGATAACCGTCTTGGGACCGCCCGCGTAGCCAATCCGCCAGCCGGTCATGGAATAGGCTTTGGAAACCCCATTGAGCACCAACGTGCGCTCATATAATTCAGGGCAGGCGTTGAGAATGTTACAAAAACCGCCTTCTTTCCAGACGATATGCTCGTACATATCATCGGTGGCAATCACCACCTGGGGATGTTTCAGCAGCACTTCCGCCAAGGCTTTTAGTTCATCGAGGGTATAAGCCTGGCCGGTGGGGTTGGAGGGGCTGTTGAGGACAAACAGCTTGGTCTTGTTGGTAATCGCCGCTTCAAGCTGCCCCGGCGTAATCTTGAATTTTTGATCTTGACCGGCAGCGACAATCACTGGCTTGGCATCGGCCAGCAGCACCATATCGGGATAGGACACCCAATATGGCGCGGGGATGATGACCTCGTCCCCCTCGTCCAGCAACGCCTGGGCAAGATTATAAAAACTCTGCTTGCCGCCGCAGGACACCAGGATTTGATCCAGCTCATAATTCAAATCATTGTCCCGGCGGAACTTGTCGATAATGGCCTGTTTCAAAGAGGGGATACCATCCACCGGGGTGTATTTGGTCATTCCCGCTTCGATGGCCTTAATGGCAGCCTGTTTGATATGATCAGGGGTATCGAAATCCGGCTCGCCGGCGCCGAGACCGATAACATCCTTGCCAGCGGCGCGCATGGCGGCGGCGCGGGCGGTTATTGCCAGGGTAGGAGAGGGTTTGATTCGCTGGACGCGTTGAGAAAGTGGTATGGTCATGAAAGCTGCCTTTAATCTGCAAGAGAATTCATCAAATGAAACCCACCGGTATCAGTAAGCGGCGAGCATTATATAAACAAGCCCAGGAAGAGGGCCAAACACCAGATAACATGATAACCGATGGCAGGCGCGCGCTGAATCCTTCTGCGGCAAAAAAATTCCGGCTTCATAGTAGTTTCAAGCCGGCTGGAGATCAGTCCCAGGCCATCCGCCAGCTGGTTGATGGCTTTAACCATGGCGAGCTTCACCAAACCCTGCTGGGCGTCACCGGCAGCGGCAAAACCTTTACCATGGCTCATGTGATCCAGGAACTGCAGCGCCCCGCCCTGATCCTGGCGCCCAACAAAACCCTGGCGGCGCAGCTGTACGGCGAGATGAAAATGTTCTTTCCGGAAAATTCGGTGGAATATTTCGTCTCCTATTACGATTATTATCAACCGGAAGCCTACATGCCGGCGTCGGACACTTATATAGAAAAAGACGCCTCCCTCAACGAACACATCGAGCAAATGCGCCTGTCCGCCACCAAGGCGCTGCTGGAACGGCGCGACACGGTGATCGTGGCCACCGTCTCTTCCATTTATGGCTTGGGGGAGCCGGCTTCTTATTTTGAAATGGTGATGCATCTGGTACGCGGCGATCTCATCGATCAGCGCAAAATGGTGCGCCGCCTGGCGGAACTGCAGTACACCCGTAACGATACCGAACTGCGCCGCGGCACCTTCCGGGTGCGGGGCGATGTGATCGACATCTTTCCGGCGGAATCCGAACGGGAAGCGCTGCGGGTGGAATTGTTCGACGACGAAATCGAACGGATGAGCCTGTTCGACCCTTTGACCGGCGAAATCATCAGCCCCATCGCCCGTTATACCGTCTATCCCAAAACCCACTACGTCACCCCCCGGCAAACCTTATTAAACGCCATCGACGCTATCCGCGAGGAATTGCGCCAGCGCCTGGCGGAACTACAAAAACTCAACAAACTGGTGGAAGCCCAACGGCTGGAACAGCGGACCCGCTTCGACCTGGAAATGATTTTAGAGGTGGGTTATTGTTCCGGCATTGAAAATTATTCCCGCTATTTGTCTGGCAGAGCACCGGGCGAACCGCCTCCCACCTTGTTCGATTACTTGCCCGACGACGCCGTTCTGTTCGTTGACGAAAGCCACGTCACCATCCCGCAAATCCGCGCCATGTACCGGGGCGACCGCTCGCGCAAGGAAACCCTGGTGGAATACGGCTTCCGCCTGCCCTCGGCCCTGGACAACCGCCCTATGACTTTCGAAGAATTCGAAGCCAAGGCTCCCCGCCGCATTTATGTCTCCGCCACCCCCGGCCCTTACGAACGGGAACATTCCAGCGCCGTGGTGGAACAAGTCGTCCGGCCCACCGGGCTGGTGGACCCGGAAGTGGAAGTGCGCCCCGCAGTCACCCAAGTGGATGATTTGTTGTCGGAGATCAATCTGCGCGCGGCCAAGGACGAACGGGTACTGGTCACTACCCTCACCAAACGGATGGCGGAAGATTTGACCGACTACTTAATGGATCATGGCGTGCAGGTGCGTTATTTGCATTCGGATATCGATACGGTGGAACGGGTGGAAATCATCCAGGATCTGCGCCGGGGAGAATTCGATTGCCTGGTGGGTATCAACTTGCTGCGCGAGGGCCTGGATATGCCAGAAGTTTCGCTGGTGGCAATTCTCGATGCTGACAAAGAGGGATTCCTCCGCTCGACGGTTTCCCTGATCCAGACCATCGGCCGCGCCGCCCGCAATGTCCATGGCAAGGCTATTCTCTATGCCGACACCATGACTAAATCGATGCAGCAAGCCATCGAGGAAACCGAGCGCCGCCGCCAGAAGCAAATCGCCTATAACCAACAACACGGCATCACCCCACGGAGCGCCACCCGCTCCCTGGATGATATTCTCGAAGTACCCGTGCCCGGGGCAGGTTATGCCAAGCCCAAGTCCAAAGTAGCCGAGGAAAGCGTTGAATACCGGCGCAAATTCAAATCCCCAAAAGAAGCGGCCAAGCTGATCAAGCAATTGGAAGAAGAAATGTACGCCCACGCCCGCGAGCTGGAATTTGAGCAAGCAGCTCAGCTCCGCGATCAAATCACCCAGCTAAAAAAGGAATTTGCGGTATTAGGTTAAGCCTAAATTGGGGTATTTAGTATAAAATGCTGAACTTATCCGATTCTGATCACAACTCAAAAGTCACGTTAGATGAACAAAAATATTCGCTGGCACCACGCCACAGTCACTCGCCAGGACCGGGAAAAACTTAACGGCCACCGCAGCTTTATTTTATGGTTTACCGGACTTTCCGGCGCGGGGAAATCCACCCTCGCTCACCGGGTGGAAGAACTTTTGTTCTTGCGCGGTTGCCGCACCTTTGTATTCGATGGTGACAATGTCCGTCATGGGTTATGTTCGGATCTCGGGTTTGGCCCAGAAGACCGGCATGAAAATATCCGCCGCATTGGGGAGATGAGTAAACTGTTCATTGACGCAGGCGTCATCGCCTTGACAGCATTTATCTCTCCATTCCGCAGCGACCGGGACATGGTGCGTTCTTTGGTGGAGGAAGGGGACTTTATAGAAATCTTTTGCGATACTCCCCTCGAGGTGTGCGAGCAGCGGGACGTGAAAGGGCTTTACCAAAAAGCCCGGCGGGGAGAAATCAAGGATTTCACCGGCATCTCCTCTCCCTATGAAGCGCCAGAGAACCCTGAAATTATAGTCAAAACTGGCACCGACCCCTTAGATGAATGTGCCCGCCAAATCCTGGATTATCTGGAAAAAAACAAAAAAATTACCTTAGTCCCCGAATCCGAACAACGTTGGGAGCGAATTCGTGAAAGTTAAAAAAGCTGTATTTCCCGTCGCCGGTTTAGGCACCAGATTTCTACCTGCCACTAAAGCCAACCCCAAGGAAATGCTTCCAGTGGTGGACAAACCCCTGATTCAATATGCCGTGGAAGAAGCCGCCGCCGCTGGCATCGAGCTGATGGTGTTTGTCACTGGCCGGAACAAACGCTCCATTGCCGATCACTTCGACAAAGCTTACGAATTGGAACACGAACTGGAAGAACGGGGAAAAACAGAAAAACTGGAAATGATTCGGGCGATTCCACCCAGAGGCGTCAATTGTGTTTATATCCGCCAGGCAGAAGCCCTGGGGCTGGGGCATGCGGTACTATGCGCCAAACCCGTGGTGGGCAATGAACCTTTTGCCGTCCTTTTGGCGGATGATCTGATCGAGAACAAGGACAACCCTTGCCTGAAACAAATGGTGGAAATTTATAACTTCCATGGCCGCTCCGTACTGGGCGTGGAAGAAGTCCCCAGGAACGCCACGGAAAGTTATGGCATTGTAGCCACGCCGGAAATGGAAAACCGAGTGGCTTCCATCGAAGGCATTGTCGAAAAACCTAAACCCGAAGATGCGCCTTCCAATTTGGGTGTCGTTGGCCGCTATATCCTCACTCCAAAAATCTTCGAATTATTGGAAACCGTGGGCAAGGGCGCTGGCGGAGAAATCCAACTCACCGACGCCATTGCCAAATTGCTGCATCACGAAATGGTTTACGCTTACCGCTTCCAAGGCAAACGTTATGACTGCGGTTCTAAATTGGGATATCTGGAAGCTACCATAGATCATGCCTTGCGCCACCCAGAAGTTGCACAAGAGTTCCGAGCCTATCTTAAATCCCTTAACCTAGATTGAGCCTCAAAAGATAGCTCCTTCCCACAAGTGGGTTCCTAAATTAGCAATCCTTTTGTCTTAGAAAACTTTCATTTTTCTCGAAGGCTGAAAAGTCAAGGGAAAATTTACATTCCTAATTTTTAAAACTACAATTGAAAATCTTCCTTCTTTGAGCTACTTACATGGCATGTTGGCAAATGTATCTGATTTCTTTAATTATTACATTCTCATGCTTTAAGGAAGGGAAAGGAGAAATTAAATGAATAAAAAAATTTTCTTACTAGGCTTGTTGTTTATTTTTTCAACCCTAGCTAAGGCAGGACCGACTATCGGCGTCTTCCTCGATAGCACAATCGTTTCCAGCGAAAGCGAGACTTTTCCATCATTCTGGGTGTCAGGTCAAGGTGGCAGTCAACCCGTTGTGGCTGATGTTCATGTTGCCTTGGTCTCTCCAAGTGGAAAAATATATGAATTTCCAAACTGGAACACGAAACTTAAACCGTGGTTGCCCCACTTTACGATACGTTCGGGATTGAAGGTTAATCCCATCCGGCTTTCGGATCTGGGCAAACTGCCATTCCAATTAACCCCAGGCGCTTGGCGGTTAGCCGGTGCTCTGACCAAACCCGGCACCTTGGAGTTTATCTCCTTGGATATTCAATCATTTTTCGTGTCGCCACCTGCTTCCAGCGACGGCAAAAATTTACGCATAGGATCGATATCAGCGTCGGCCATTAAATCAGCGAGTGGTGGTACTTTGGGTATTCCGGTTAATGTTTCAACAAACAAATCGGTCAGCGGCAGTTTTCTAGAAATTTGCATCAACCCGGATTTAAAAAAAGTCAGTTCCGAAGAGTTGAGCGATCTAGCCCGAGATCAAAAAATCGACGAATGCAGAATCATCAAAGTAGATTCCAATATTCCTTCCGTAGAACCTACGCCTCCCGCCTGTGAGACTTCTTTTCTTGATGCCGGTCCGCAATTAACCTTTGCCTCAAGTAAAGCAGGTAGCGTACCGGTGCCGCAGGATGCCAACTCTGCCTCGCTCGGATTGTTGACCTACCGCACTGACCTGCCAGAATCTTTTTTCCAATCCGAAGCAACCTACACATTGTCTGGGCCGGGAGGTCCAGATGTCGGACCATTCAAAACCAGATTGCGCATTGCGCCTTTATCCGTCACCTCCCCGAACTTGCTGTCTGGAACAGCCACGCTCAACCCTAACGCCCCGTTGGAAGTGAGATGGAATGGCCAGGGAGGACAAGGCGACGTGATGGTTATGCTTACCGCGGTTAGCATCAACGTGGATCCAAACTCCCCCGGGGATTCATCCAGTACCACCAGAATCCTTCGCTGCCGGTTTGCCGATGATGGTAACGGGACAGTGCCCGGCAATCTTATCAGTGAGTTTTCTCAGGGCCTTGGGGGTGGGTTTTTAACGCCCACG
Organism: Methylothermaceae bacteria B42; assembly: GCA_001566965.1. Lineage (NCBI taxonomy): Bacteria > Pseudomonadati > Pseudomonadota > Gammaproteobacteria > Methylococcales > Methylothermaceae > Methylothermaceae bacteria B42. The sequence continues at coordinate 216,987 of LSNW01000031.1, forward strand.
ATTACCATGAGTGTCGATCGTCAGCGTACGGCTTTTTTCAGCACCGGTGATAATAGTTTGGATTATGGCATTTTTACCCTAAGCACTGGGGAAAGCGGTCCCTTGCAGCTCCAGTAATTTTGCTTAGCGCGGCAATTCTCCTTCGAAAAGGATTGCCGCTTCACCGTTTTCGCCATGAGTTTGTGCGATATTTCTCACAAAAATGATTTTCACTCCTTAAAATTTTCCACGCATTGACTATATTTAGCTTGGTTCCGGAGATTAATAGTCCTGGAAAACAAATAAATTAACTTTCAGATAGGAGCATCTTGAATGAAAACATCTCGATTCATTCGCACTGGCGTCTTTGCCGCTACCTTCTTTGCATTCTCGCTAAGCGTGGTTTCGTTGCCGGCCCAAGCGAAAGGGGAAGATAAATTTAAGCCCGGCCGTCAAAGGGGGTTGATTGTTGCCACCAAACATGTTGTTAACCTTAAAAAATGTATTAATGATCAGTTATCCATTAAAGTCAAAATTCCCCGTAAATTGAAGGCCTTCTGGCAAGGCAATGCCGATGCTCATATAGTGGTGGCTTTCCCTAGCAACAACGACAGCGGGCAGACCAGCTACTCCTCATGGAACCTGCGAGAGTTATTGGCTGATAAACTCCAGGCCGAAGACGGCGATAAACGCGAACATCCGTTATTCCGCCTGCCCTGTTCAACCCTGGCATCGATTCCAGCTGGCCCTTACCAACTTGCCTTGGTCATGACGATTCCTGGCGGCGATCCAGAGAACATCAATGATTGGTTTCATGGTTTCCAGGGGCTGGTAGCCACCTCGCGCATCAAGATAAGCGAAGGGGAAGACGAATCGGATAAAGATGGTGATGGCGAAGTGGATGGCGATCTCAATCACGATGGGGAGATCGATGACCACGAAACTGATTCGAGCGATGAATCCAATAAAGATTCTGACAGCGATAATCAAGATGAGATGGATGATCCTTCAACAGATGGCACGCAATCTGATGATAAATCAATGGATGATTCGAATAATCCAAGCATGAACGGATAACAATAAGCCTTTGAAAACGAAATTAACTTGCCTTTACAGAACCCAGTTGCTCCGGTCTTCCCGCCATGGCTGTTAGTGGTCTGGACGATAGCCGTCAAACACTGTCGTAGAGTTCACGGCAGGAAGACCGGAACACTGTCGAATCTTTAGGGGCATGAAAATTAAAAAACGCGGAATCAGGGGAGCATTGATTCCGCGTTTTTTCTATTGTCCTATCATAATTTGCCAACTCCAATGGTGGGCATGGCCTATCTGATTTTTTTTTTTAAACATCTCTCAGTTTTTCCTTCAAGAGGATAAGCAATTTTTCTTGCAGAAAACGCGCCCACCAAGGCTGGGGGAAATTCCAGCCAATAAATGCGCCTACCAAGATCCAAAACAAGGTTCCCATCGAGACACTCCTCATACGAACAAAGCACCAAGCAGTGTCATTATACACTCATGGTTCTTGATGCCAGATTGGCTAAAATAAGTAAATAAATTATTTCACACTTGCTGGTGAAACTCCCTACAAGGTGAGACATGCTTAATCAATTTTCTGCTTATAAGCCTTGTTCATTAGCATTGGCGGCTATTTTCAGCGGTCAAATACAGGCAATGAATTCGAATCAAGATACTCTGGCGGGAGAGTGCGCAGAATCGATGCCCGTCTATCGTGTGAATGCCAATGAACTCCATTTACCCCTGGTTCGCGCTGGTTCGTCACTCTATACCGCTCATCTAAAACGGATACCAAGCAAGTCACCGATGACATTGGCGCTAGTCTCGGCCAGGAAATGTCAAAAAACGGCAACCGTCCAAGCCGCGTTGCCGAGTTACGATCTTCAAACAGGCAATGTTTTATTGCCTTCAGTCGAGGTCCGGTTTCCTAACAGCCGGCAACAATACTACCTTGCTCGCTTACAGAGGGTTCATCGCCATCCTATGACATTTAAGTTGACGCTAGCCGAACCCGCGGCCGGAGAACGTTATACAGTGGAAAATACAGTCTTCGTCAACACCCTGATTGGCTACGGCGAAATCAGGGAGCAGTCCAGCTTTCCAAGCTATATACGTTCAAAATTTGCTGGGGGAGATATCCTTTGGGGCACTGATCTGGGCCTGCCAGTTACCCTCCCCGATACCAGTACCGAAGGACGGGAATTGACCCTTTATTTGTTCGGTGACACCGATCAGCTCGATCTGGCATATCTGAATAAGACCGGGCAGGTACGCAAATTCCCGCCTAACCCCGAACTCGATTACGGTGAATTCTTCTATGGTCCCAAAGGACCGTTCGAAGGCGATGCCATCGGTCTCTCTGCCGATGACGATCCCACCGACGGCGTGCAACTATTTCATGTTTATCGCAATGAGGAAAAAAGCCTGCCAAGGGTTTGTGAACAGGCCGACCCTCTCGGATTCCGCCCTGTCTATCTCGATGGTATCCACGCCGGAGAAAAAGAAATAGAGAAAGGCTTACTCAAGGAAATGGAGGAGCAAAAAATACCCGAGGACAAATTGCCGAAGATATTGCGTCAGCTCCCCGCTCCCGCCTGTGTGCAAAAGTACCCGAACACAACGCCTACCGGTGCGTGGACGATAGATGACAAAATCTTTATGGTAGCGGGTATCCAAAACATGGAAGATCTACTTAATGCTCGTTCCTATATTGCCGTGAGTCATGATAATGGCTTGAATTGGACCGTAATAAACAACGGCAAACCCTTCTCTCAAGGCGGCCCCTTGGCTAAATTCATCCATGCCTTTGGGCTTGAAGTCGATGCCCGTGACTATCAAGACCCGGTCCGTTCCGGTCCCTGCAAGCTACCATTGCCGGAAACAGACGACACGCGGGGTATGCTTCTGTTCGGCACCGGCCTGTGGAAAGCCAGTGACGTCTATCTGGCATTTGTCTCACGGGCGGATCTGCTGAAAGCCGCCAACAACGACAAGTACCACATCAGCCCTCGGTATTTCGCCGGCACGGACTATGTTTCCCGGGGAAAGCGCTGCTGGAGCACGTCAGAAGCCGATGCCAAGGCCATTATCGTGGCTGGCGATCTCAGCAACTATACCCGCTTCGAAAACGCCTGCGGCACTTCCCTCACTTCGGCTGGCGTGGGCTACCCTAAACCTATTCATGTCAAACAAACGCTGGCCGACGGGAAACGAATAGACCGTCTGGTCATGCTGTTGTCCCCTGCCTATAAAGGCATCACCGAGGACGGTCAACCGCTGGATGCCGATCTGGGCACGGTACTTGTGACCGGCGACCCATGGCGCCCCTGGATCTGGAATGTGGCCGTGACGCCCGGGCGTCACAACGGCAATCTCCCGTCCGAGCACCATTTCCGCCCACTGCCGGTGCCACCGGACCCCGATAGTGGTATGTTGCCGACAACCCCTCACTGCCGAAAAGCTGGCATCCCCTGGCGCACCGTCAGTGGTTACGCGCCGCTGCTGATTGACCGCTACACCCGGGTAAGTGACGATGGCCAGGGCGTGGATTTGTACTTTCTCATCTCGCGCTCAAATGTACCCGGCGAGCCGAACGACAATGGTCCGGAAACCGTGGACGCTTATCATTATATAGTGGACGTCATGCGTACCACGCTTAGGCCTCTGCCGTAACCTGAACTCTGTTGGGAAAAAGTGGCATTTAACGAGAACGGGTAGCTAATGAAGCGCGGCGTAACAGGGGCCGCAGCTCTTCTTCCAGGACTTCGTAGCTAAAGTAATGCTTGGCGGTTTGGTAATTGTGTTCCAAAATCTTCGGCAGGTCAGGGCTGGTCAACATAGTCTCCACTTGAGCCACGGTATCACGGGTAACAAAATCATCAAAGGCGGCCACATTGAAACCGCATGGTTCAATATCTGTACGAAATACAGCGTAACGTTTGCAAAAGATTGGTTTCTGATAGTAGATCGCCTCAAGAAAAGCATTACCAAAACCTTCATATTCTGAAGGATAAGCCACCAAGTCAGCTTCCCGGTAGAAATCTTCCAGCGTGAAGAAGCGGGTCCCATCGGATCCCGTGCCACGTTCATCGCGCAACCAATGATCGGCAAAAATAAGATTCACCCCCATGGTCCCTGAGAATAACCGAAGGAAATTGGCATAGGCCATCCCTTCATCACCACTGGCGTGGCTAATCACCAAGCGAGCATTTCCCAATCTTCGCACCAACTCGATGGAATGCTCAATGCCTTTGCGCTCTACCACTCTGGTAGGCTGCAAAACTAACAGCTCATCGTTAACCATACCAAGCTGCTGCCGTAAACTCTTGGCATAATCATCCGCCGGTAATGGTGGATGGCTAAAATCCATGACATTGGGAACGATGCGGCAATAAAGACCGGTGCGACGGCTGAACTCTTCAGCTGCCATCTGATTGATGACCACATGTTGGATTTTGGATAGCGAAGGCGGAAAAGCATAGCGCAACAGGTCATCGACAGAACTATCCAAATAACGCTCGCGTTCCCAGTAAAAATCGTGATGGTGAGCTATGCAACCCAAACCTAGTTCTTCTAAGGTCCAGACAAGAGCAATGCCCAAGGGGATGTTCATGGGAATGGTCAAGGCATTCTCGGCAATCACCACATCCACTTCAAAACGCTCCAGAACCTGTTTGAGTGGATCACGGATTTCCTTGGCAAGGCGAAAAATCTGACTGGTCAGATTCACCCCACGCTTCCCGGCACCACCGAAAGCCTGGCGGGTAATTTCAACAATTTCCGGATGATTAAAATGCGCTGCAGGAATTGTTGCACTGCACTCACGAGGCCGGTCACATTCTCCTGCGATATAAAAACATTCAGCACCCAAACGTCCGAGTACCGCAGCCCACTTCTCGACCTCCAGGGAAACTCCATCCTTGCCAGCAATACGAGTGGAGATAAAAGCCACCCGCAAACCCTGGTGCTCAGAATTTACAATTGACGAAGCTATAGCCAAGGTCAATCCCCAGAACAAAAGTGCTCTCAGTATGGCCCTTCTGTAGCCAGCAAATCAAGGGTTGTAGAAACATGCCAAATAAGTTATTAACAGCTAAGAATAACCAAGAGAAGCCTCATGACCTTGCAGGAACTATTCGAAGAATATGCTGCGTTGAAGCAGTATCGCCCGGGAGAAATCATCTTCAAAGCTGGAGAGGCGGGTATTGAAATGTATTTGATTCAATCCGGTGAAGTAGAAATACACAACGGTAAAAATCTGATCAGGACCCTAAAACCCGGAGATCTTTTCGGTGAAATGGCCCTGATCGGCAATGAGCCCCGAAGCGCCACCGCCATAGCAAAAACCCACTGCAATCTGATACCGGTGGACGAAAACCGTTTCCTGTTTCTAGTCCGGCAAAACCCCTACTTTTCCCTCTATGTGATGGAGATTCTAGCTACTAGGCTTCGCAGCCACGTCTAAATATTCCTGCGCCAAAATCCGAATTTGCTCAGGAACATGTTTACCATTGTATCTGCATACAATATAACGTCAGGACATTGATTTTGCCCCGGCAGATTCGACTATCACCGCCGAGCGCATCGATCCCCAGATGCTGGCCACCGTGTTGCAACGCTTACGGCAGCGCGGCGATGTCCGCCACTGGCAGCAGATCGACTTCATCGGCCACCTGGACCAAGCGATCAGCCACATCCACGACCGCACGGACAGGGACTTCCGGACCACATCACGGATTCCCTAACCGCCGCCGCCACATGGTTTAGCCCCCAGGGTGGTGAGCAGAACATCAGCGATGCCCGCCGCCCCGCTGTGGTGAATCCCATATTCACCGGCGCTGCAACCGCAGGGAATTGAGCACCACCGACACCGAACTGAGCGCCATCGCGCTTGATGCGATCATGGGATTGAGCTTGCCCAGGGCCGCCACTGGAATCGCCACGGTGTTGTAACCGAAGGCCCAGGCCAGGTTCTGGCGGATGACCCTCAGGGTGAAGGCGGAGATGTCGATGGCGTCGGCGACCTTGTCGATGTCGCCCTGGACCAGGGTGATGTCGGCCGCATGGATGGCGATATCGGTGCCACCGCCGACGGCGAAGCTGACGTCGGCGGCCGCCAGGGCCGGGGCGTCGTTGATGCCGTCGCCGATCATGCCCACCTTCTCGCCTTCGGTCTGCAGCTGGCGGATGATCCTGAGCTTGTCCTCGGGTTTGGCGTGGGCTACCACCTCGTCGATGCCCACCTGGCGGGCGACGAAACGGGCGGCGGCTTCCACGTCGCCGGTCACCATCAGGGTGCGGATGCCCATTCGGTGCAAGCGTTCGATGGCGGCGCGGGCGTTGGGCCGGGGTTGGTCGGCGATGCCGATGAGCGCCGCCGGCCGACCGTCTACGGCGACGAACACCGGGGTCTTGCCCTCGCCGGCGAGGCGCTCCACGGTGCATTCCAGTCCCTCCAGCGACACCTCGTGGCGCGCCAGCCAGGCCTGGTTGCCGATCAGCAGGCGGTGGCCGTCCACCCGTGCGGCGACCCCCTCTCCCGGTTGCATGGTGAAATCCTGAACCGGCGCCGGATCGATGGCCTGATCCCGGACATACTCGACGATGGCGCGGGCAAGAAAATGTTCCGACTGGGCTTCGGCCCCGCCGATCCAGGCCAGCAGGGTGCGGTCGTTGACCCGATCGCTCAGGTTGAGGAAATCCACCACTTCCGGCCTGCCTTCGGTTAGGGTGCCGGTCTTGTCGAAGACGATGGCGGTCAGGTGGGCGGCCAGTTCCAGGCTCTCACCGTTCTTGATGTAGATGCCGCGCCGGGCCGCCTGGCCGGTGCCAACCATGATCGCCGCCGGGGTGGCCAGCCCTAGGGCGCAGGGGCAGGCGATCAGCAGCACCGAGATGGCGTTGCCGAGGGCGGTGGTGAAACGCGCCCCGGCCGCCAGCCAGCCGCCGAAGGTCAGGGCGGAGATGCCCATCACCGTGGGCACGAACACCGCGGAGATCCTGTCCACGGTCTTCTGGATCGGCAGCTTACTGGCCTGGGCCTGATCCACCAGCTGGACGATGCCGGCCAGCACCGTGTCCGGCCCCACCGCGGTCGCCTTCATCCTGAAGGCGCCGGGGCCGTTGATGCAGCCGCCGATGACCTTATCGCCCGGGTTTTTCACCACCGGCATCGACTCGCCGGTGAGCATGGACTCGTCCACCGTGGTGGCGCCTTCGATCACCTCGCCGTCGGTGGGGATGCGCTCGCCGGGACGGACCAGGAGAACGTCGCCCACCTGGACCTGATCGATGGGGACGATCTCTTCCCTGCCGTCCCTGATCCGGGTGGCGGTTTCCGGCTGCAGGTCCAGAAGCTTGAAGATGGCCTCGTGGGCCTGGCCCTTGGCCTTCTCCTCCAGCCAGCGGCCCAGAAGGACGAAGGTGATGATGCCGGCGGCGGCCTCGAAGTACAGCTCGCGGTGACGCCCCAGCAGCAGGGCCGGAACGCTGTAGCCGTAGGCGGCGCCGGTGCCCAGAGCCACCAGGGTGTCCATGTTGGCACGGCGCTGCCTGGCCAGGGCGATGGCCTTGTCGAAGAAGGGCCGGCCGCTGCCGAAGACCACCGGGGTGGTGAGGAAAAACTGAATCCAATGCCAGATCCGCGCTTTGGGCATGGCCATGGCGATGAGGATCGCCGGGGCGCTCAGCAGCGCGGACCGGACGAAACGGCGCCTGGCCTCCTCGATGCGGCGGCGCTCGCGTTCCATCAGCAGCTTGCGCTGGCTCAGGGTGTCGAGGGGATGGGCGCGGTAACCGAGCTTTGCGATCAGGCGGTAGATGTCTTCCTTCGATAACGCCCCGCAGACGGTGGCGGTTTCGCTGGCGAAGTTGATCTGAACCTCGCGGATGCGCGGGTCGCGTTTCAACAGCATTTCGATCAGCAGGGCGCAGGAAGCGCAGGTCATGCCCTCGACGGCGAACTGGGTTTCCACCACCGGGGCGTTGGGATCGACCGGCTTTTTCTCGATGATCTGCGGCCTGGCGCTGGCCAGATTTTCCAGAATCG
>LSNW01000033.1 GCA_001566965.1 Methylothermaceae bacteria B42
ACACCACTTTCGATCATAACTCAGGTAACAGGCCCTACCGCCCCAGTCTGATTTGGAGAACCACAAGCTGAGATCAAAATACCCAGAAAAAGCAAAATAACATAAGGCTTCATGAGCAAACAGTAATATAATTTTTGTGTTAACGGAATAGGAAGGAAAAACCATGCGCTTTAAAGTAATTATGGCCGCCATCGCTCTGTTCGCGATGAAAACTTATGCCATCTCCCAGGATCCTGTGAAGCAAAATAGTCACCTTGAAGAAAAAGCTCGCCAGGCTGTGGCTAAAATGGCGAACAACTAACACCAGAAATAGAACAAACACTCAAAGAGCTTTACCCCGATGATCAGGCTAAAGGCTTCAAGGTAGGAGATATCCGCGGAGCCTTTACCGTTGTGGTTCCGCTCCAGAATAATCCGGCTTCTCCATAGATTTGATGACTATGGTTGAAACCTGCGCCACCAACTTTGTCAGTTTGTGACGCGCTTTTTCTTTCAGGCGTTGCGAGAGATAAGGTTGCGCTGGATCAAGAGGCAAATCGGCAACCTTTTGATAATATCTGAATGACTGCTGGGCTTTTCCAATTTTTCTCAAATAATCCGCATAATAATAATTACTTTCAATCCCTTTAGGATTCAAGGCGAGCGCCTTATGAAAATAGTGCGCTGCTTTTTCGCTGTTACCAAAAGATAGTGGCCATCCCGGGACTTTGTAGTACAGACATCCAAGGGCCAAATAAGCAGCGCCATCCATAATTTCAGGATCGAGTTCTATGGCATGAAGCAGCAAATCCCGAGTATATTTTAGTTCGCCAAGTATGCCTAATCCGGGATTTAAGCTTGCCCGACTGACTAATACGATAGCTTCCCAAACAAGTAATTCCGGTTTCTCAGGATTAGATTGCTTCAAGTTTTGGATATCGCTTAGTAATTCTGTCAATCCTGCCATTCTTTGCTTTTTGGGCCAATGATAGGTGATCTCATCCCACCGCTGCCCGATGTGCTCAAGGTCCTGGAATGTGTGCGCCGCAGATATCTTTTGAGAAAAACCGAGAACAAAGATAATGGAGAATAAATACGTCACCAACAGGCTTTTTGCTGGAAGTCTCTTTGTTGTCATTTGGCAATTTTTTTTGTCATCACGCAACAAATTATAAATTCTAGCGTGGAAAAATGCAGCATTGTTTTTTTTTGCTGTCGATAAGGGAACTTTTACATAAGTCCGCTCAGTTGTTCATGGGTTCCTGACGAAATTAGAACCGATTGCAGTCTTATAGTCGGCCTGTTGGTGGTGTGACTTCTATGTCATTCGGTTTTTTTCTTGTGCCCCTTCAGGTCACCCCATACAATCGTTTAAACGGTGAAAATCGCTAATCAACGAGGTGCCGCCCATGGCAACTTTGATATTTTGGATTGTCTGGGTTGTTTTCTGGCTTTTAGTCCTCTACGCGGTCTTGTTCATCTTTTACTTGCTACTGAAGTTAAAGGAACCAATAACCCCGCTAGAGTCCATGCCCAACTTCAAACCTGTTCCCATCCTATAAAAAATCAAAATACTTGGCTCCACTAACTAGTGGTTCTCGTGTTTGATATCCAGAAATGGCAATTTATAACCCGGGCTCTTTCATATTCGATATCAAACAAGCGTTGCTTGCTGACGTACTGGTTCTTGCAAATGTTTGTGTACCGCCCGGGCGCGGCCGGATTGTTTCGCCTCATATAAAGCTTCATCCGCCATTTTCAACAATAGCTCTGGTGTCATTGACTGGGTTGGGATGGCAGTGACAAGGCCGATGCTTGTAGTAAGGCATATCTCCCGGTTGCTGTCAGGTAGCAAAAGCACGGCTGTTTTTTTAGCCAAATTTGCTGCCATTTTTTTCACCCTAGCAGGCTCAGCACCGTATTGTAAAAGCACAAACTCATCACCCCCTAGACGGGCTGCTATATCGCCTGGCCGGCAAGCATATCCTGCCAGAATTTTAGCGAGTTGTTGAAGTGCTTTATCCCCTGCATGATGCCCATAGGTATCATTAATCCACTTGAGATGATCCAGATCAATAAGAAGTAGCGCTAAGATATTGTGGTAGCGTAATGCCCGGCGCCACTCCGCATGAAAGTGATTAATGAAAGCACGGCGATTGGCCAGAGCGGTTAGTTCATCCGTATGCGCCAGCTCCCGCAAACGCTGTGCCATTAAAAAAGCCTGCCGTTCTTTTAGCTCCAAAGACCAGCAAATATAAAGCATGCCAAGAAAAGCCGTGACAAATAAATGGAATGAGGCCAATACCAACGGAAAGGGCAACGGATGAATTTTCCATGTTACAAGCAGATAAAAAATAAACGTGATTGCTGCGGCAACCGCTGGCCAGCGGAAGTCGGTACGAAAAAACGCCAAGCCAACAATCATGGTAACCAGCAGGCCCGTAAAATGCAGATTTTGAAATTCATCGGGCAGCAGCGTATTCATCACCACAATAGCACTGCCGGAAATCAACAGGGCAAGAAACGTCATTTGTGGCATGTAGCGCTCGGATATATTGCGCACGAAAAAAGCTGCCAGCAATATCATCAGCAAAGGCAGGATAATACCCAAACGAATTAACAATATGGTCTGCCAGTAATCGCCACCTACTACCCAGTCGACAAAACCAAACAACGCAAATAAAACCAGACCAAAACAAATGGCGACACGGTTTTGATTCCAATGGCGGTCAAAGTATTGGCGCTGAAACTTTTCTTCTAGTTCCGGCGAACTAAATGCAAGGCGAATGCCGTTAGGCCACTTGGGGTCGGATTGTGAAGACTCGGCTTTATCGTCCAAGATTTGACTGCCCCACCGCTAAATCAGAACACAAACAAGCGCTGCTTGTTTGTGGAAAAATTAAGCCTAAGCGAAACACAAAAACACTACAAGGGAAAATTCCCTTTAAATAAAAACATTGTTTACAATTTGTTTTTGTAGCGCATTTATGTGCTAAATTGGCGTCAAATCAAAAATTATTTATTTAAGCAAGTGCACCAATGGCCGGTAGCGAGAAAGCATATTCCAAGCCTGCGCTACTGCCTGGCAAGTAATCCGGCCCTGAAAAGTATTCACCGCCTTGGCAAATCCTGGCGTCTGCACCGCTGCTGCCAACCCTTCATTGGCCAGTTTCAAAACATAAGGCAATGTCGCCCGGGTCAAGGCAATAGTGGAAGTACGGGGATAGGCCCCCGGCATGTTGGTAACGCAATAATGAATAACGTCGTGCAAGATATAAACGGGATCTGCATGGGTCGTTGGGCGGGAAGTTTCGATACAGCCGCCTTGATCGATACTGACATCAACAATTACCGAACCTGCAGGCATCGTCTTGACCATTGCTTCGGTCACCACGTGGGGAGCACGGGCGCCGCGAAGCAGCACTGCCCCCACGACCAAATCGGCTTCCACTATTTCTTTAGCAATGGTTTCCGGTGACGAAAGGATATAACGAGTGATGCCAATCTCTTGTTGGAGTTTTTCCCCTCTTTTTTCATCCAATCCCGCCATGACAACTTCGGTTCCCATGGCGCAGGCGCGTTGCGCAGCGTGCTGACCGACCACGCCGTCTCCAATAACCAAAATCTTGCCGTAACCCACACCCAGCACCTTCGCTAGCAAAGTGCCCCGCCCCCGATTAAAGCGGGCCAAATAATAGGCGCCCATCAAAGTGGCCATATTGCCCGCCACCCCGCTCATGGGTGCCAGCAGGGGCAACCTCCCTTGCTCGTCTTCCAAGGTTTCATAGGCAATAGCCGTGGTACGGCTTTGCAATAAGGTTTCCAGCAAAGATTTCGGCGTGGCCGCCAAGTGAAAATAGGTGAACACCATTTGCCCCCGTAAAAAAGGATATTCCGGGGGCAAAGGTTCTTTTACTTTCAGCACCAATTCAGCGTCCCAAGCATCAGACTGAGTTCCAATCGACGCCCCAGCTGTCTGATACTCAGCATTCGTAAAACCCGACCCCAAGCCGGCATCATGTTCAACACATACCTGATGGCCTGCCTTGACTAAGGTGCCAGCGCCTTCAGGCGTCAACGCGACCCGGTATTCTTCGGTCTTGGTTTCTTTGGGAACGCCGATTTTCATTACTATTCAAGCTCCAGGGCAGCTTTACGGATCACTTCTTCCGGATCGCGCACCAGATTCTTGCTCACTGCCTTGGCCATGGTTTTGGTGGTAACAGGGTTGACATGTTTACGCAGCAGCCCAAGAAATTCCGGTGGGGCAATCACTATCAACGCTTCAAATTCCCCTTTAGCCCGGGCTTTATCGAGATGGTCGGCAATTTGCTTGGCAAACATTTCCGCCTCGTGCTTTTTGGGATCGACTTCGTTTTCCATGGCATGCCGTCCCTGACCTGCACTGTCAAAAGCACGGCCAGCGTTGTCAGCATTGATATCCAACACCCGCGCCCGGGATTCAGGATGGGCGAGTCCTTCAATTTCTTTCATTGGTTTCAATCGGCTCTCTGCCTGAAAAATCCGCGCACGACTGCTTTCGGCAACCACAACCCATGTTTTTTTCATTAGAAAATTCCCCCGTATTAATTGAAATTAAAATTAAGCCATCAAGTGTTGATATAAGAACATACGCTCTATTCGATTAGTTGCAATGCCACCTGTTTGGCCCCTTCCAGCACAACTTTTGGGTTCAAGACCACTTTAACGGACACTTGGGCCAACATGGAACCAAACCGTCCTTTATCACAAAATGCCCGCATAAACTCGCCCTGCTGGAGAATAGGCAGAATTTTCACTGCGATACCCCCCGCCAGGTAGACACCTCCCAGGGCCAAACTTTTCAAGACCAGATTGCCAGTTTCCGCCCCATACAGAGAAGCAAACAAATTCAGCGTTTCAAGACACAACTTGTCGCCTTTTTCCAACCCCCATTCACTGATCAGCGGTGCAGGATCTTGCTTTGCCAAACTAGCGGCAAGTGTGGGAGCTTCTGGAGCAACCCCCTCTTTCCGCAAAAATTGATAGATGACAGCCAACCCAGGCCCAGACACCAACCTTTCATAGCTCACGTGGCCACCCAACTCTTTGCGCAGCTTCGCCAGCAAAAGGTCTTGAAGCGGTGAATTGGGCGCGAAATCGCAATGCCCCCCTTCGGTAGCGACAATAATATCCTGACTGCCGTGGCGGATTATCAACGCCTCGCCCAATCCCGTTCCCGCAGCAATGACTGCCCGGTTTGCATTGATCTTGCTCTGGGCATTTGGATTGAGTTCCAGCAATTGGTTTTCCGACAACCGGATAACTCCATGAGCGGCCGCTTCCAAATCATTGAGTAATTTGATTTTGGCACCGGGCAGATAATCTGCCAATGCTTTTTCAGAAAGAAGCCAAGGCAAATTGGTGGTATGGCAAATCCCTTGCTCCACAGGACCTGCCACTCCAAAACAGGCGGCAGTCACAAGACCCGGCGTTTCACGCAAAAATTCGGACAAGAGATCTTCAAAGCGATCAAAATCACCACTGGCAAACTGTTTTTCCAGCAGACAGACAACACCATGCCGACCCGCTTCCCAAAGGGAAACCCATGTCTTGGTGCCGCCTATGTCCCCGGCCAGAAGTATTTTTTTCAAGGGCTTAGTCCCTGCAAGGTAGCAATAATGGTCCGGCTGCCACCGTGGTTACGATGCTCCCCTAAATAAATCCCCTGCCAGGTTCCCAACGACAATCTGCCTTTTGCCATGGGAACCGTCACTGACACACCAAGCAACGAACATTTAATATGAGCGGGCATGTCATCGGGACCCTCCAATACATGCCGGTAATAGGGCGCATCGTCTGGAACAAAATGAAGAAAATGAGATTCCATATCCGCGCGCACGCTGGGATCGGCATTTTCATTGATCGTCAATGAAGCAGAAGTATGGCAAAGGAAAAAATGCGCCATGCCGATTTTGAAATCGCGCAATTCCGGAAGCTGCGCCTCCAACTCGCCGGTAATCAGGTGAAATCCCCGGCGTTTGGGAGACAAGGTGATTCTTTTTTGTACCCACATAGCCTGTTTGGAATCAATGAAACATTGGCGGAGAGGGCGGGATTCGAACCCGCGTGGGCCGTCAAGCCCCAACCGATTTCGAGTCGGCGCCGTTTGGCCGCTCCGGCACCTCTCCTTGCAACCAGGAGCCGCGCTGGCTCAACACTGAGGAAATGTTACCACTTGGCAACAGACTCCGCCATTACCAAAGACAATCCGCTCATCACCTATCCATTTGCTTTTTCGGGGGTGGAAGCAGGAGGCATTTAATGATTACGTATGGAAGCCATGACGCGACCCATCTCAATCCGTTGCGCCGGCGTTAATCGTTTTTCGAGCAAAGGCAAGAAATCTTCATTCTCACGGATCAGATGTTCCCGCTGAAGCTTTTCGAAACGGGCAGCTTTCACCCCCAGTTGATCTGGCACATCGTGACATTCGAGTATGGCTTTCAGATCAATTTCCAGCACCCGCCAACTTTCCTCGATTTCCTCGTGATCCAGGGTCAAACGCTCAATCATGCCGTCAATGAGCAGATCCTGGCCAATGATGGCAGGAAACAAGGCCCGCTCTTCGTCCTGATGATGTAGAACGTTGGCCCTTTGATAATAGGCGTACAGCCCGGCCAAATGGCTAGCCCTGTCGGCATCGACGCCCTGTGCCTCGATGGCGCTAATCAGTTCGAGCAAGCGCTGGCCTTGTTCAAGCAGATGATCGTGATAGGCGCGGATGACTTTGATGCCATCGGAAAAATTTGTCGCCGGGTCGATGAAGCGGATTTGCATGTCAGATTTCGGTCTGGAAGATCGCTTCCAGGGACACGGTCAGTCCTTCCAGAATCTGGGAGTTGACTTCTCCGGTTTCACTGGCGAAGCTGACCGAAGTGTAACCCTCATCGCCCAGTCCCAGCACATCCACTGCCCGGTTACCCGGGTCTACCAGCCAGTATTCCCGCACGCCGAAACGCTCGTAGAGCTTCTGTTTGGCGTGATAGTCGCGGTGAACCGAGGAAGGGGAGACGATCTCCACCACCATATCCGGGGCGCCGAAGATCCCCCGTTCCTGAATGATCTCCCGGCGTGCTTTGGCGATGAACAGGAGATCCGGCTGAACCACGTTGTCGGGGCTGAGAATGACATCGATGGGGGCGTCGAAGACATAGCCCAGGTCGTGTTCCCGCACGAATTCGGTCAACAGGATTTCAAGGTTGTGGGAATACCACTGGTGAAAGGAAGAAGGCGCGGGAACCATCAGCAATTCCCCTTCGATGATCTCATAGCGCTGCTCGTCATCCAGTTGCAGGTAATCCTCATAGCACCATTGCTTGGTTTTCGTCGAAAGTTCGGCCACGTTCATGGGCATTACCTCTGCTATTGGCACAATACGAAACAATCATACCAACTTTGCGCCTTCCGTGTCCCGGCGATGAAAGAACTCACCGCAGATAATGCACAAGCTTGGTCCGCACCACCTGATACGGCCGCCACAGATAGTTGATGGGGATGGTGAGGATGTGCACCAGGCGGGTGAAGGGGAACAGCAGGAACACGGTCAAGCCGAAGAACAGGTGCAGCTTGTAGATGAAGGGGACCTCGTCCAGCAGTTCCGGGCGCGGTGACCAGGTGACGATGCTCTGGGCCCAGTCGGCCAGCCGCACCATGATTTCGGCATCGCCCTGGAAGGCGTGATAGACCGACACCGGAATGGTGATGAGGCCCAGCCCCAGGGTCACCAGCAACCAGTCGAGGATGAATATGTCCATGGAGCGGCTGGTGGCGCGGATGCGCGGGTGGTACATGCGCCGCCGCCACAGGATCACCCCGCCGATCATGCACAGGGTGCCGAACAGGGTGCCGGCGGCGATGGCGATGATCTGGTGGACCATGTCGGAAATACCCAAAGAGAGAAATACCTGATGCGGGGTCAAGAGCCCTGCGAAATGGCCGAAGAACAGCATGATGATGCCGGCGTGGAACAGGCGGCTGCCGGTTTTGAGCTGTTCCTTCTCTAGCAGCTGGCTGGAGTCGGCCTTCCAGGTGTACTGCTCACGGTCGTAGCGCAGGATGTTGCCGACCAGAAACACGGTGCCGGCGATGAAGGGATAGATGCCGAACAGAAAATGTGAAAAGGTCATAGGTATCTCCAGTTTCTATTTTTTCACCGCAGAGGCGCAGAGTTCTTCGATTTATGATCAGATTGTGGAAGAACCAAGCAGGGAGCAGGGGAGTGGTTTGAGGGCGTACGCGGCCTGGATGGCCGCGTCCGAGCCTCCAGGGAGGGATTCACGGCGTCCCGAAAACCACTCCCCTGCTCCCTGCCCACCATGTATCTTTCACGGTACATTTACTCTGCGTCTCTGCGGTGAACATCAATCATCAATCAACAACTTAACCAACGGCCCATACGGGCTTTCCGTCCTGGCCAGATTGTCCGCCAGCACTTCCAGCGCCTGCTGGCACTGGGCCAGAAACATGCCGCCCTGGCCCTGGGGCAGGGTGGAGGCGTATTCCAGAATCAGGGGCAGGTAGTCGGGCAGCTCGCCGCGGTCGATCTCCAGCCCCTGTTTCCTGTAGAACTCGGCCAGGTTGGCCAGGGTCATGCCGCGCTGGCGGTCCTGTTCCTCGAACAAATGCCAGGTCAGGTGCAGGCTGGTGTCCGGGGTCAGGTCGAAGGTGCGCACGTACCGGGCCTGCCAGTCGGTGAGTGGCATGCTTTTGGCCCAGACAATGAAATCACCGATGACCATGCGGGCTTCCTCCGGCAGCTGCGCCAATACGGCCTCGATCTCGTCCAGGTGGGCCGCCAGTTCCTGATCCGGATACTCCAGCAGCCGCGCCAGCAGGCGGTAGAGCAGCGGCGGGGCGGTCAGGGTTTCCGCGCTCATGCTCTGTCCTCTCTCGGTGAGTCTTGCGAGGGCGGGGAAGGGTCTGCCGGACCGAAATGCGTCCCTGCATTTAGGCCCGGTGTAGCCCTCCCTGGCCGCTGACAGAACCTTCCCCGCCCCCGCCGGTATGATGGTGAGCGGGCCGTCATCCTTCCACCTTGGTGGTTTTGGGTTTTTTCAGTTCGCTCATGGGGGTGAACTGGATCGGCTGGGCTACGCCCTTCCTTTTCTCGGGGAACAGGGAGCAGCCGCTTTCGTAGGCGCTGACGCTGCAGCCCTCGTTACCGAAGGAGAAGCCCATCTGGCCCTGGAAGGCGTAGATGTCCTCGTGGGCCCGGTATTCCGGCGCGGTGGGGATGACGAAGCGGTCCTCGTAGTTGGCGATCGCCATCAGGTGATACATCTTCTTCACCTCCGCTTCGGTCAGTCCGACCTCCTCCAGCACCCGGGTGTTGGGCTGGTTCTCGACGGTCACCGAACGCATGTAACTGCGCATCGCCAGCATCCGCTTGAGGGCGCGGACGATCGGTTCCTCGTTGCCGGCGGTGAGGAAGTTGGCGAGGAAGCGGACCGGTAGCTTCAGCACTTCCACTTTGGGAATCACGCCGTCGTCGTGGACCGGGAGATTCCCCTGGTCGATCTGGGCCTGTACCGGCGACAGGGGCGGCACGTACCACACCATCGGCAGGGTACGGAATTCCGGATGGAGCGGGAAGGCCACCTCCCAGTCCATTGCCAGCTTCCAGATCGGCGATTTCTGTGCCGCCTCGATCCAGGACTGGGGGATGCCATCCTTGAGGGCCTGTTCGATCACTTCCGGATCGTGGGGATCGAGAAAGATCTGGCGCTGGGCCTCGTACAAGTCCTTGGGGTCCTCGACCGCCGCCAGCTCGGCGATGCGGTCGGCGTCGTAGAGCATGATGCCGTTGTAGCGGATGCGGCCGACGCAGGTTTCCGAACACACCGTCGGCAGCCCGGCCTCCACCCGCGGGTAGCAGGCGGTGCACTTTTCCGCCTTGCCCGATTCCCAGTTGTAATAGACCTTTTTGTACGGACAGTTGGAGACGCACATGCGCCAGCTGCGGCAGCGGTTCTGGTCCACCAGGACGATGCCGTCCTCCTCGCGCTTGTACATCGCCCCCGACGGGCACGAGGCCACGCACGAGGGGTTGATGCAGTGGTTGCAGATCCGCGGCAGGTACATATTGAAGGAATTTTCGAACTCGGCGTAGACCTGCTTTTCCACCTCCTTGAAGTTGACGTCGCGGGATCGCTTGTCGAACTCACCCGCCATGTCGTCCTCCCAGTTGGGGCCCCATTCGATCTTGTCGAGCACGTGGCCGTCGATCAGGGAATAGGGGCGGGCCACCGGGGCGGCCTCCTTGAGGGGGCTGCTTTGCAGGTTGGCGTAGTCGTAGTCGAACGGCTCGTAGTAGTCGTCGAGGGTGGGCAGGTCCGGATTGGCGAACAGATTGGCCAGACGCTTGAGGCGCGAGCCGGATTTCAGCTGCAGCTTGCCGTTCTTGACCTCCCAGCCGCCGTGCCACTTTTCCTGATCCTCCCAGTGCTTAGGGTAGCCGATGCCGGGCTTGGATTCGACGTTGTTGAACCAGACGTACTCGACCCCCTTGCGGTTGGTCCAGACGTTCTTGCAGGTCACCGAGCAGGTGTGGCAACCGATGCACTTGTCCAGGTTGAAGACCAGGGCGAAATTGGCGCGTACTTTCATCGTTGACCTCTTGAGTTCACCGCAGAGACGCAGAGGGCGCAGAGATTTTTCATGGTTTCATTCCTCCAGGTTCAGGACGATCCGGCGGATACCGCGTTTGAGCACCGGAACGTTGAAGTTGATCAGCAGGGCCAGAGGCCAGTTGCCCAAGCGGAGATAAGTCAACACCTGGGCCTCATGGATCGGCAGTAGTTGTTCGACAGCCTTTAGTTCCACGACCACCCATTCGGCGACAAGAAAATCAAGCCGGTAGCCACAGTCCAGGCGTTTGCCCTTGTAATCGACCGGCAGCGGATGTTGGCGCCGGTAAGGAATATTCTGCAGATCCATTTCATGGGCGAGACATTCCTCGTAGGCCGATTCCAGTAATCCAGGTCCCAGCACTCGGTGAACTTCCAGCGCGGCACCGATAATCGAGCGAGTGATTTGGTTAATTTCCATTTAATTTAATTCACCGCAGAGACGCAGAGGACGCAGAGTTTTTTAAATTATTAATTTTTTCTCTGCGCTCTCTGCGCCTCTGCGGTGAGACGCTCATTTCCCGTTGAATTCCACCTCCGGCTCCCGTTCCGGCGCTTCCTCGAAGCCCGGATCAATGGCAGGGTAGGCCCCCTGCGGCACCCCTTCCGGATTGAGCTGGGCTTCGCGCTCGGGGGTCAGTTCCCGTTCCAGCCAGTCCACCTCCTCGTCGGCGATCTTGTGCAGGACCACGAACTCGTCGCGCTGGGAGCCGACGGTGCCGTAGTAGTTGAAGCCGTAGCTGAACTGGGCGTAGCCGCCGATCATGTGGGTGGGCTTGACCGTCACCCGGGTGACGCTGTTGAGGATGCCGCCGCGCTTGCCGGTGGTGACCGAGCCGGGGACGTTGACGATCTTTTCCTGGGCGTGGTACATCATCGCCATCCCCTCCGGGATGCGCTGGCTCACCACCACCCGGGCCACGGTGGCGCCGTTGCTGTTGACCGCCTCGACCCAGTCGTTGTCCTTGAGGCCGATCTTTCGGGCGTCGGTTTCTGCCACCCAGACCACAGGTCCCCCGCGGAACAGGTGCAGCATCCGCAGGTTGTCGTTGTAGGTGCTGTGGATGCCCCACTTGGAGTGGGGGGTGATCCAGTTGAGCACCAGGTGGGGCTTGTCCTTCAGGCGTTCCCGCAGGGGGCCGGTGGCCTTCAGATCCACCGCCGGGCGGAAGGTACAGAAGCCTTCGCCGAATTCGCGCATCCACTCGTGATCCAGGTAGAACTGGGCCCGGCCGGTCAGGGTGCGGAAGGGGATGTACTCGTGGATGTTGGTGTAGCCGGCGGTGTAACTGACCTCCTCCGACTCGATCCCGCTCCAGGTGGGGGCGGTGATGATCTTGCGCGGCTGGACCACGATGTCGCGGAAGGTGATGTGGTCCTCGGCGCGGGCTTCGGCCAGGTGGGTGTGCCTGCGGCCGGTCTTCTTCTCCAGCGCCTTCCAGGACTTCAGCGCCACGTGGCCGTTGGTCTCCGGCGCCAGGGTCATGATCGACTCGCACACGGCGATATCCTCGGAAAGCGATGGCCGCCCCTGGCTGACCCCCTCCTCCTCGATGGTGCCACAGATCACTTTTAGTTTTTCAATCTCGTCGCCGGTCTCCCAGTCGATGCCCTTGACGTTGTTGCCCAGCTTATCCAGCAGCGGGCCGAGGGAGGTGTATTCCTTATAAGTGTTGGCGAAATCGCGCTCTACCACTTTGAGAATCGGCATCGTCTTGCCGGGTACCGGTTCGCACTCGCCCTTCTTCCAGTCCTTGACCTCGAAGGGCTGGGCGATTTCGGCCGGGGAGTCGTGCATCATCGGAATCGCCACCAGGTCCTTTTGGGTACCCAGGTGCTGTTCCGCCAGTTCGGAGAAGCGCTTGGCAATGGTCTTGAAGATCTGCCAGTCGGACTTCGACTCCCACGCCGGACCCACCGCCGCGGTTAGCGGGTGGATGAAGGGGTGCATGTCGGTGGTGTTGAGGTCGTTCTTCTCGTACCAGGTCGCCGTCGGTAGGATGATGTCCGAGTAGGCGCCGGTGGAGTTGAGGCGGAAATTGATGTCCACCAGAAGGTCCAGCTTGGCGATCGGCGCCGGGGTGCGCCATTCGATCTCCTTCGCCCGCGCCGGGTCGAGCACATCCTGCATCACCCCGTTCTGGGCCCCGAGCAGGTGCTTGAGAAAATACTCGTGGCCCTTGGCGCTGCTGCCCAGGAGGTTGGCGCGCCACACGAACAGGTTGCGCGGGAAGTTTTCCGGGGCGTCGATGTCTTCGCAGGCGAAGCGTAGTTTTTCCGCCTTGAGCTGTTCGGCCACGTGGGCGGCGACTTCCGCTTCGGTCTTGGCCCCGGCCTGCTCGGCCTCGCGCACGATCTCCAGCGGGTTTTTGTTGAAGTGGGGCGCCGAGGGCAGCCAGCCGAGACGCTGGGCGACCACGTTGTAGTCGGCCAGGGTATGGCCGCGCCATTTGCCGCTGGCGGTGGAGGCCATGACCTCGTCGGCGGACAGGGTTTCGTAGCGCCACTGGTCGGTGTGAAAGTAGAAAAAGCTGGTGCCGTTCATCTGCCGCGGTGGGCGGTGCCAGTCGAGGCCGAAGGCGATGGGTGCCCAGCCGGCCTGGGGCCGCAGTTTCTCCTGACCGACGTAATGGGCCCAGCCGCCGCCGGACTGACCGACGCAGCCGCACAGGTGCAGCAGGTTCATGATCGACCGGTAGGTCATATCGTTGTGGTACCAGTGGTTGACCCCGGCGCCCAGGATCACCATGGATCTGCCCCTTGTCTTGGCGGCGTTGTCGGCGAACTCGCGCCCGGTGCGGATGATGTCGGCGCGTTTGACCCCGCTGATCTTCTCCGCCCAGGCCGGGGTGTGGGGCAGGTCGTCGTCGTAGCTGGTCGCCACCTCGCCCCCCAGACCGCGATCGACGCCGTAGTGGGCCAGTTGCAGGTCGAACACCGTGGCCACCAGGACTTCCTCGCCATTCAGGTTGAGCCTGCGTACTGGGACGTTGCGGACCAGGGTGTTGATGCTCACCTTCCCTGGCGAGCCCCCTGCGGGCGCACTGCGTGCGTCCAAATCCGCTCCCGGCGGATTTGTATCGCTGTTGTCGAAACGGGGGAAGTGGACCGCGACCACCTCGTCGGGATTGCCCACCAGGCTCAGCTGCGGGGTGATGTCCTCACCGGTGGCGCCGTCCCTGGGCTCCAGGTGCCATTTGCCCTCCTCGCCCCAGCGGAAACCGATGGAGCCGGTGGGGGCGACGATGTTCCCGGTATTCTCGTCGAACACCACCGTCTTCCATTCCGGGTTGTTGTCCTGGCCCAAGGCGTCGTCGAAATCCGAGGCGCGCAGGAAGCGGCCGGGGACGTAGCCGTCGCCGCGGTCGTCGAGGCGCACCAGCATGGGCATGTCGGTGTAGGTGCGCACGTAGTCGAGGAAGTACGGCGTCGGCCGGTCGACGAAAAATTCCTTCAGCACCACGTGGGACATCGCCAGGAACACCGCCGAGTCGGTGCCCTGTCTGGCAGGCATCCACAGATCGGCGAACTTGACGTATTCGGCGTAGTCCGGGGCGATGGCGACCACCTTGGTGCCCTTGTAGCGCACTTCGGAATAGAAGTGGGCGTCGGGGGTGCGGGTCATGGGCAGGTTGGCGCCGCAGACGATGATGTAGCCCGAGTTGTACCAGTCGGCCGCCTCCGGCACGTCGGTCTGCTCGCCCCACACCTGGGGCGAGGACGGCGGCAGGTCGCAGTACCAGTCGTAGAACGACAGGCAGGCCCCGCCGATCAGCGACAGGTAGCGGCTGCCGGCGGCGTAGGAGATCATCGACATCGCCGGGATCGGCGAGAAGCCGGCGATGCGGTCCGGGCCCCATTTCTGGATGGTGTAGACGTTGGCGGCGGCGATGATCTCCACCACCTCGTCCCAGGAAGCGCGCACGAAGCCGCCCAGTCCACGCACCGCGGTGTACTGCCGGCGTTTGTCGCTGTCGGCCTGGATCGCCGCCCAGGCTTCTACCGGGTCCTTGCCGCTTTGCCGCTCGGCCCGGTACAGGTCCAGCAGGCGGCCGCGGATCAGCGGATACTTGACCCGGTGGGGGCTGTACAGATACCAGGAGTAACTGGCGCCGCGCTGGCAACCGCGCGGTTCGTGGTTGGGCAGGTCGGGACGGGTGCGCGGATAGTCGGTGGCCTGGATCTCGAAGGCCACCAGGCCGTTCTTGACGTGGATGTTCCAGGAGCAGCCGCCGGTGCAGTTGACCCCGTGGGTGGAGCGCACCACCTTGTCGAAGCGCCAGCGGTTGCGGTAGGCGTCCTCCCACTGGCGGTCTTCACGGGTGACCACGCCGTGGCCGTCGGCGAAGGTGTCTTTTTTTTGCTTGAAGAATTTGAGGCGGTCGAAGAAATGGCTCATCGATTTACCTGTTGTTTAATTTATAAAAAACGAAAGCAATTGTTATGCCATTTAAATTTTGATAGCACACGGTTTTAAAACCCACGATTTTGGTAAGGAAAGCGCACAAAAGTGGTGCATCCAAGCAATTCTCTCCCCGCTATGATGCAATACCCTCGAGTTAAAGCGAATCCTAATGTTTAAGGCGCGGTGAAAGGCTTTTTGGCAAACGCCGTGCACTTGTCTCAAGCGGATTTGCTGACGGGACTTCCCTGTACCGCGGGAATCACCGAAATATTCAGCGCTTCCTATAGCAACCAGCGTAGCAACAATAAAACGTTAACCATCATGGAAACCAGCGCCGTCACTTTCCAAAAAGCTACTGGATCTCTTTCCAATAGGGGTTGACGGTCTTGCTGGAGAAAATTGGGATTGGGTTTTTCCAGGTCGTGGAGAAATTCGGATAAAGTTGGATAACGCTTGTCAGGGTCTATGCTCAAGGCTTTTTCCAAGGCCCGATCCATCCATACCGGAATTTCCGGATTCCAGCGCCGCGCTGAAATATATTTTACCCGGGTGATATTACCTTCTCCATATTTTTCCCCATAAGGCAGGCGGCCCGTGAGCAATTCGTAAGCAATGACCGCCAAGGAGAACTGATCTGACCGGGATGATCCCCCATAACCCAAAAAATATTCCGGCGCGGCATAATGCTTGGTACCGAGCAACTGAATCCGCTCGAGAGGACTGCTGACTTCCTCGAGACCTGCAATCTTGACCGAACCGAAATCGATGAGTTTGACAATACCATCCCGGTCAATCATGACGTTTTCCGGCTTGAGATCCTGGTGCAGCATTTCCAGGCGATGGAAGGCCAGCAGGCCCTTGGCAATCTGGCTCACAAGCTCACGCACTTGCTGGAAATCACGCTGGGGGTGTTCGTCCATCCACTGGCGCAGGGTTTCCCCTTCAATATATTCGCTCACCAGATAAAGACAGGAACGGCGCCGCTTGGGTTTGAAAACCCGCATTACATGGGGGCTCTGAATCCGGCTACCGACCCATTCTTCGTGGGAGAATAAATCGATGTAGATGGGATCGTCTTCGAAATTGGGTGAAGGGGTCTTGAGAACTACTTTGTCACCGCTTTCTTCATCGATCGCCAAATAAATCTGCACCCGCTTGCTGGCACTGATTTCGCGGACAATACGGTAACCATCCAGCTTCATTCCCGCCTCCAATAATGGCGGAAAGGGCAATTCTGACAGTTTAAGCAGGACTTCCTGCTCACTAGGAACCGGCAATTGGCGAAAATGGATAATTTGGCAGGTCAGATTGTCGGGACTGGCGGCATCGTAGGCTTGCCGCACTAATTCATAGGCTGCCTGATTGAGATCTTCATGTTCTTCGATGGCTTTGACAATAACCTCGGAAGACACGTATTCGTGCACGCCATCGGTGGTAAAAATAAAGATATCTTCCGGTTCCACCGCCAAAGAGCGGTAATCAATGTCCAGGCGCAGATCAATGCCCATGGCCCGTGATAGATACTGGTTTTCACCGCTCCCCCAACTATGATCCTGCGTCAGCTGTTCCAACCGGCCACCGCGCAGACGGTAAATGCGACTATCGCCAATATGAAAGATATGAGCAGTACTGGACTTCACAATCAATGCGCTGAGGGTGCTGGCAAGACTGCCCGGCTGGCTTCCTTGACCATAGAGCCAGCGATTGGTTGCCAGCAGGACTTTTTCCACTGACCGTTTGACGCTCCAGGAATCGGGCGTGGCATAGTAATCGTGCAACAGGCTTTTCACACAGCTTTCGCTGGCGATTTTGCCGTCCTCGCAACCGCTGACGCCATCGGCAATCACCGCCACAATGCCTTTATAGGTCACCTCCGGTTCATCCGGAATCAAAACCCCAAAAGAATCCTGATTGTCCTTTTTCCTGCCGGTTTCCGAGTGCTGTCCGATCTCTAGTTCAAAATCCGTCATGGCTTACCAAAAAAAAACGGCGCGGGTTGCCGTTAGTTCCCGCGCCCAAGGGGAGTGTGACAACCTCTATTCGACCTCTATCATTTGCACCGTTCCGTCAGGCAGCGTTTCGGCCATGTGTCCTTTGGGTTCCTCCAAGAACAAAGCGGCAATCATGCCCGCCAAAGCGGCGCTGGCGATAACCATGAAGAAAGTGGCGGCATCAACGAAGGAATAGACTGTTAAAAATACCACACCTCCGACGTTGCCATAGGCGCCGGTCAGACCGGCAATTTGTCCTGTCAGGCGGCGTTTGATTAAAGGCACCATGGCGAACACGGCCCCTTCGGCAGCCTGAACAAAGAAAGAGCACATCATGGTAGCTGCCACAGCCAACGCCAATGGCCAACGGCTGTCGATATGGCTCAGAATCAAAAAACCGATGCCAATACCAACCATTAGAATCATGAGCGTCACCTTGCGGCTGAACTTGTCGCTGAAAAGGCCGCCGCTGGGCCGCGCCACCAAGTTCATGAAGGCAAAACCAGACGCTAAAGCGCCCGCCAAAACCTCACTGACGCCAAAGGTATCTTTGTAAAATAGAGGCAACATCGACACTGCCGCCAATTCTGAACCGAAGGCAATGAAGTAGGCCAGGTTCAAAATCGCCACTTGCCTGAACTTGTAGCGGTCAAATTCTGGCACTGACTCCTTGAATACCCGATGGTTTACTTTAACTGCGTGATAGATCTGATAGGCGTATAACAGACTCAGGATGATATATAGGACGTTAGCCAACGCGGCGGTGAACAATCCTAAATTATTGAGCTTCCAGGTCAGCAAAGCCAAGGCCAAATACAGCGGCAGATTCATCAACAGATAGAAGAAAAAGTCACCCACGGAGCTGACTTCCATTGCACCGGTCTTCTTGGGTTTGAAGTAAGTGGAACCCTTGGGAGTGTCGGAAACGGAAAAGAAGTAGATAACAGAATAAATCATGGCGATGCCACCTGTAGTAGCGATGGCGTAGCGCCAGCCGTTCTCGCCACCATAGATCAAAGCCAGTGTGGGGAGTATCAAGGCGGCGGCCGCCGAGCCGAAATTCCCCCAGCCGCCATAGATGCCTTCCGCCAACCCTACCTCGCGGGCCGGAAACCATTCGCTGATCATGCGAATGCCAATCACAAATCCAGCACCCACGAAACCGAGCAAGAATCGACTCAAGGCAAGTTGCTCAAAGGTTTGGGAAAAGGCGAAAGCAAAGCACACCCAACTGGCAAGAAACAATAGCCCGGAAAATACCCGCTTGGGGCCGAAGTGGTCCACCAGCATACCTACAATAACCCGCGCCGGAATGGTCAAGGCGATATTAAGAATCAGCAAGGTTTTGACTTGTTGGGCAGTAAGACCAAAGCTCTCCCGAATCGAGGCCATCAGCGGCGCGTGGTTGAACCAGACAAAGAAACTGATAAAAAAAGCCAGCCACGTCAGATGCAATATACGCATCCGGCCAGAAAAAGAAAAAAAGGTAAAACGTTCAGTCATATTGGATTTCGGCATTGTTGATATCAGTTACACAAGGTAAAAGCACAACTCATGCCAATTATTAAGAACCCTGCTGCAAACGGTATAAAGCTTGCCAATCGCCATATGCACCGTGTTGGTGCATTAAATCGATATGCTGGATGCATTCGGCACAACGGGTGTGCATCATGAAAAGGTATTTATGGGCATGTTGTGGATAAAGAGGTTCTACCAGTGGAAATGCAACCCGATAGGATTGGGATCATGAGGGCCTGTGGCAGGAAAAAGAAATCGCTATCAGCAAAGCAGCCGGATTTCAAGATCGATATCCAGTTCAACCCAGGTTCTGTCCGCAGTGAGCGCAGGGAGTGCCTTATCCGCCGCCAAAGCCAGACAGGCTCGGTCAGCCAGGGACAGCCCGTAGTCTCTTTTCCACGGTTTCCCGACGTTCCAGCACCAAGCTGTCACCCACCTGCCGCACTATCAGCCGGTCACCGGGTTTCAATTTTAAGGTCTTGCGAAAAGCCGCGGGAATGACTATCCGCCCCTGAGCGCCCACCAGGATTTCATTTTCTCTGACTGCCATTTACCTAGCCTCATGCCACATTCAAGGTAAGCGTGGGCATAAATGTCCACTTTTCCTGTGAAAAACCAGTACCACGTCGTTTAAACACGTAAAGGATTGATTGTAGGGTCAGGTGGTCTGATTCGACTTGAATAAATGACGAACCCTGGTGAAGAACGGAGAAAATTTCATTCAAGGCATGCAGATGTTTCCCTCGGCCACGACCACCGCTTCACCACCAATGCGAAGATTCAGCCGGTCGCGGCCCTTATGATCCATCTCCAGATTAAGCAAGCTGCGGCGGCTGCCTTCAGCCCCGCGTTCAACGGTAAATACGTATGTACCCTTACGGATATGGGCATGGGAACACAGATAGCCACAGAAAGCCGGCATCGCCGCCCCCACGGGCGGATCTTCCTTGGGACCGATTTCAGGGCCTACCAGGCGAGCATGGAAATCCACCTCGGCGCGATGAGTACGCGGGCTAAACAACAAGATTTCCTGAGCGGCGGTAGCCGGCGCAGTGGACTGCGCCCAGGTTTTGAAATCGAAACGGACGCGGCGAACCGCTTCGCTATCCTTTAGCGGCACAATGAGAAACGGCCGTCCGGCAGAGGCGATTCTAGGGGTAAACCGTTTGGTTTCAATCTCCCGTGTCTCCAACCCTAACATTTGCGCAAGCTCTTCCGATGGTGGCGCGAACAAGTCTACAACCGGTTCCACAGTCATGGCAAAGGTCACCAACTTCAAATGGCCGTTATCTCGAAAGAAAAAAAGAGGCAGCACGCCGCGGCGAGTGGCCACCGTTAAGTTGTCTTCGGCCAAAACATCGGCATTGATATGATTCAGCACATAACCGGCGGCAACCAGTGTCTGAGCAGCGAAATTCATTTCCCTGCGGGGATTGAAGATCCGCGCCCGCCATGTGGCTTCCTCACCGCCAGGTTGCAGAAAGATGGTCTGAGGCAAATTAAGCTCCCCAGCCAATTGCAGCATCTGCCGGTCGCTCAAACCCTCCGCCACGGGAAAAACGCCAATTTGCGCCCCGCTGAAAGGCTGCTGGGTAAAGGCATCGGCAATGTAATAGGAATAGGTCTTCATGGGTTATCTCTTTGCGCTGGAATTTGAATCAAAACCCTACCCTCTTCGATACGTACCGGATAGCAGGGTACTGCTACCGACTCATCCTCAATACAGCGGCCGGTCTTGAGACTGAAATGATGTTTGTAGACGGGCGATGCAACGACGGGTTCACCGTGAATATCGCCAGTCAGCCCCCGCGACAGTACGTTGGCGTGACTGAAAGGGTCATAATTGCCAATAGCAAACACCTGATCCAGTTTAGGGATATAGAAAATGGCGACTTGCCGCCCTTCCAACAAGGCGCAGACACCCGCATCCGGTTCCAATTCATCAATGCTACAAACGTCAAACCAAGTTTTGGTTGGAGTTGCCGTGGTTTCGGTCATATCGATCCTTTAGATTGAAATATTGTTTTACCGCAGAGGCGCAGAGAACGCAGAGATTAGAATTTAAGCTTTAGTCATTTCAGCCATAGGAAAAACCGATGGCTACGCCTGAATAGAGCATGAAGAAAACCTTAAATAATCTCTGCGTTCTCTGCGCCTCTGCGGTGAACCAGTAATTTAAGAAGCCTCTTCCAGCTCGATGGGAATGCCCTTGAGCTGGCGTTTTTCTTCCAGCGTCGCCGGGCGAATCTGGCCACGTTCTTCAATAAAGACCACATTGTCGTCGCTCTCGTCGGCGTTGACAAAGAAACGGAAGCGTTTTTTCATGACTTCCTCGTTTTCCAGGGTCTTCTTCCATTCGCACTCGTAGGTCTCGACCAAGTGCTGGATCTGCTTTTCCAGTTCGTCGCAGATACCCAGCTTGTCATCGATGATGACTTCGCGAAGGTAATCGAGGCCACCTTCCAGATTTTCCAGCCAGGTAGCCGTGCGCTGGAGGCGGTCGGCGGTACGGATGTAGAAAGCCATGAAGCGATCAATATATTTTATCAAGGATTCGTCGTCCAGATCGGTGGCGAATAGATCCGCGTGGCGCGGCTTCATACCGCCGTTACCACATAGATACAGATTCCAACCGTGCTCGGTGGCAATCACCCCAATGTCTTTACATTGTGCTTCGGCGCACTCGCGAGTGCAGCCAGAAACCGCCATCTTGATCTTGTGGGGGGCGCGGATGCCCTTGTAGCGATTCTCCAAGTAGATCGCCATGCCCACACTGTCCTGAACCCCGTAGCGGCACCAGGTGGAGCCGACGCAGGATTTTACGGTCCGCACCGCCTTGGCGTAGGCGTGGCCACTCTCGAAGCCGGCGTCGATCAGATCCTTCCAGATGTGGGGCAACTGCTCCAGGCGGGCGCCGAACAGGTCGATGCGCTGGCCCCCGGTAATCTTCGTATAAAGATTGTACTTCTTCGCTACTTCGCCAATGACTATGAGTTGCTGGGGGGTAATCTCCCCACCCGGCACCCGGGGCACCACCGAATAAGTACCATCCTTTTGCAAGTTGGCGAGACGATAGTCATTGGTATCCTGCAACTTGAAATATTTGTCTGAGAGCACGTAGTCGTTCCAATAGGAAGCCAGAATCGACCCCACCGCTGGCTTGCAGATATCGCAACCCAGACCCTTGCCGTGTTTCTCTAGCAATTCATCAAAGGTGCGGATTTGCTCAACGCGAATGATGTGGTACAACTCTTGGCGACTATAGGGGAAGTGTTCGCAAATGTCCTTCTTGACTTCGAGACCACGCTTTTCCAGCTCGTTGTCCACGACTGATTTGAGCAAGGCAGCACAGCCGCCACAACCAGTGGAAGCCTTGGTTTCCGCCTTGATATCAGCCAACGCCACCATGCCGTTGTCTATGCAAGCGACAATCTGCCCTTTGGTAACGTTATGGCATGAGCAAATGGTGGCGTTTTCCGGCAATGCATCAGGACCAAGACCTGTGGCAGCACCCTCAACGCTTGGCAGGATAAGGGAATCAGGCGCTTTGGGCAGTTCGATACCATTAAGGTAATACTGTAACAGGGTATCGTAGGCGCTGGAATCACCCACCAGCACCGCGCCAAGCAAGTGTTTGCCATCCTCGCTGACAATAAGGCGTTTATATACTTCATCGTGCTCGTTTTTGTAAACATAGCTCTGCGCTCCCTGGCTGCTACCGTGGGAATCGCCAATCGTGCCTACTTCCACACCCATGAGCTTGAGCTTGGTGCTCATATCGGCGCCGGTAAAACTTGCCTCCTTGCCACTCAAGACATCCACCACAACCCGCGCCATTTGATAGCCTGGGGCCACGAGGCCGAAAATCCGGTTATTCCACAGGGCACACTCGCCGATGGCGAAAATATCGGGATCGGAAGTACGGCAATGATCGTCGATGACAATGCCGCCCCGGGGCCCCACCTCAAGGCCGGCCTGGCGGGCCAGTTCATCACGGGGGCGAATGCCAGCGGAGAATACAATCAGGTCGGTTTCCAGTTCATCATCGTCGGCAAATTCCATCTTTAAACGTTGGAACTTGCCCTCTGAAATGTTCTGGGTGTTCTTGCTGGTATGCACCCCAACGCCCAGCGCTTCAATCTTGCGCTGCAGCATGGCACCGCCTTCTTCGTCGAGCTGGACCGCCATCAGGCGCGGCGCGAATTCCACCACATGGGTTTCCAGTCCGAGATCTTGCAACGCCTTGGCCGCCTCCAGCCCCAGCAGACCACCGCCAACAACAGCGCCGACCTTACCCTGCTCTGCGGCTCTTGTGATCGCCTCCAGATCCTCAATGGTACGATAAACAAAACAACCTTCACGGTCATGACCCGGTACCGGTGGCACAAAAGGAAAAGAACCCGTGGCTAATACCAAAAGGTCATAGGGCACTTCAACGCCTTTTTCCGAACGCACGATTTTCCGGGTCCGGTCAATTTCCACTGCCTTGTCTCCCACGTGCACGGTAACGCCATGCTGCTTATAAAAATCTTCGGTTGTAAGCGCCAACTGTGCGGGATCGCGGGTTTCAAAATAAGAAGTCAAATGGACCCGGTCGTAAGCAAGGCGGGGTTCCTCGCAAAAAGTAATGAGCTCAAACTGGTTGGCGGCATCGGTTTGCACCAGTGCTTCAATAAAATGGTGACCAACCATACCATTGCCGATGATGACGAGTTTTCTACGTTGCATGGATTTGCCTAACGGATAAGTGGAATTGTAAAAAGACAAAGCACAAAGTGTGCCATGCTTTAGGCGCGAAAAATTGCGAATGAAATTATTTGATCCGGACAGCCGGCGCACCGATTTGGTGCAATCAAAAATAAAATCGCCCTTTTCTGGTCAAATAAGCGGTATCGGTACACGGGAATATATAACCCTACCTATACCCATTTACGAGTGACAATGACCTGCAAGCCAATTTCAGGTTTCATCGCACGGAATCTTGTGAATCAAGCGCTTCTCTCCGGGCGTCATTCCCGCGAAAGCGGGAATCCAAATGCCAGTGCGTGCTGGGTGGCTTCGTACCGATAGAGTCTATCCCCGCGGAATCATCCGTAAAAGCTCATGCGCACTTTTGCGGAATGACGAGGGCATTATGGATTACGCGCTTAAATTATTAACTGATGTTATGCACTTGCCCGGAATACCCTTGTATATTGTATCCACCATGAAGAACTTGATTTGGTCCGGTGCGATAGTTCGATGGCCCTCTGGGAAGCAGAGCCCGTGGGAGAGCGCGGAGCGTCGCAGCGGTTTTCATTCCATAACCCGAACGGTTGCTTGGGGCGATGACCCCGCATTTTGCAAGGCAGGGAATCATGATGAACCGCATAGAATCCTTTGTTGGCATTGATGTATCCAAAACGAGGTTGGATGTTCGCATAGCCCCTTGCGGAACGAGTAGGCAAGGGGCATACGACGAGGCTGGCGTTGAACAGTTGGTGCAGCATCTGCATGATCTTCAACCGACCCTGATTGTGTTGGAGGCTACCGGAGGCATGGAGACCCTCATTGCGACCAGTCTGGCTGGTCGGGGTCTGCCGGTGGCGGTGGTCAATTCCCGACAGGTGCGTGATTTTGCCAAGGCGAGTGGACATTTGGCCAAAACAGATCGAGTGGATGCCGCGGTACTGGCAGCCTTTGCCCAGGCCATTCGTCCTCCTGTTCGCCCACTCAAGGACGAAGGCAGCCGCGCCTTGGGGGAGCTGCTGAATCGGCGGCGACAGCTGATCGAGATTCGGGTCCAGGAAAGTCAGCGGCTCGATACGGCGGTCTCCAAGGCCATGAAAGCGAGCTTGATGGATCATATTCAATGGCTTGACAAGCAAATTGACGACGTGGACCGGGATCTGAAGCGACGATTACGCCAGTCGCCAATCTGGCGTGCCAAAGATGATTTGCTCAAAACCATACCGGGTGTTGGTCCGGTGACTACGTTGACCATGTTGGCCAAATGCCCGGAGCTAGGCACCTTGAACCGCCGCCAGATCGCCTCTTTGGTAGGAGTGGCGCCATTGGCAAACGACAGCGGCAAGCGCCGGGGCAAGCGATTCATCTGGGGGGGACGGGCCGAGGTGCGAGCTGTGCTATACATGGCGACGCTTTCGGCGAAGCGTTGCAATGAGGTGATTAAGGCGTTTGCAGAGCGCTTGAGGCAGGCTGGCAAGCCGCCTAAGGTTGTCATCGTCGCCTGCATGAGAAAGTTGCTCACCATCATGAACGCCATGATTAAAAATAACACCCCTTGGACGCCAAAAATGGCTTGACAGGGAACACGGTTGCTC